>CAYXUZ010000003.1:72464-78451 GCA_964467705.1 uncultured Ardenticatenaceae bacterium
GCTCGATGGCGCGTTGGTCATCGGCGTCTCCCAATCCGGCCAATCACCGGATATTGTGAATGTGGTCGCCGAAGGCAAACGGCAGGACCGCCCTACGCTGGCCATCACCAACGCGCCCGATTCGCCGCTGGCGCAGACGGCCGATTACGTCATTGACGTGCAGGCTGGAACAGAAAAAGCGGTCGCCGCCACCAAAACGTATACTACGCAACTGCTGGCCATGGCCATGCTCTCGGCGGCGCTGGCTAATGACGAAGAACGGCTGGCGCAGTTGGCGCGGCTGCCGGAATGGGTGCGTGAGGGGCTGCGCCAGGATGAGCACATTGCCCGATTAGCGCCGCGTTACCGCTACATGCAGCAATGTGTGGTCTTGGGACGGGGCTACAACTATGCCACCGCCTTTGAATGGTCACTGAAGCTGAAGGAGCTGACCTATGTGGTCGCCGAACCGTACTCGTCGGCCGATTTCCGGCATGGGCCGATTGCGGTGGTGGCGGATGGCTTCCCGGTGCTGGCGGTGGCCCCCGGCGGCGCGGTGTATGCCGATATGCTGGCGCTGCTGCAAAAGCTGGCGCAGGAGCGGCGGGCGGAACTACTGGTCATCTCCGATCAGCCAGAAGCGCTACAACTGGCCACCAGCCCGATCCTCTTACCCAGAAATATCCCGGAGTGGCTGACGCCCCTGGTGAGCATTGTGCCGGGGCAATTGTTCAGTTATTGGCTGACGGCCGTGAAAGGGTACAACACAGAAGCGCCGCGAGGTCTGAACAAAGTGACCAAAACAGTATAAAAACCGGGTTTCGCAACGAAACCCGGTTTTTTCTCTATCCCGTTTTCCCTCGCAACTTCGGGTCCAAAATATCCCGCATGGCATCCCCCAACAAATTCCAGCCCAGGCCATAAAACAACAGCGCCAATGCCGGGAAAAGAATGACATACCAATAGACATCCAGCGAAACAATGTAGTTACGGGCAAAACTGACAATCTGTCCCCAATCGGCATAACCCGGCTCCACGCCCACCCCAAGAAAGCTGAGTGCGGCGAAGCTGAGAACAATAGACCCCATGTCCAGAGACAAAAGTACCAATGTGGGGAAAATGGCATTAGGCAGAACGTGTTTCAAGATAATATGCGTATCTTTCGCACCGCTTGCTCTGGCGGCCATCACATAATCACGTTCTTTATTGGACAAGATGTCTCCCCGTAACAAACGCGCATACCCCATCCAACCAAAGACAATCAAGGCAATCATGGCTGGCGCCAGGCTACGTCCAAAAATGGGTATCAGAATGGAAGACAGTACCAATACCGCTACCAGGCTGGGGAAAACCACAAAAATCTCCAAAATACGCATGAGCACTTCGTCTACCAGGCCACCAAAGTACCCGGCCAGAGAACCGACCAAAATGCCAACGATGGCCGAAACAGCCACTACAAACGTCCCCGCCAGCAGCGCCGTCCGCGTTCCCCAAATCAACCCATACCAGATGTCATACTGCCCTCCGGTTGTACCCAATAAATGCACCCATTCCTCATTGCCGGTCAGTTTGTACCACCCAGGTACATAATAAGGAGCGTTTTTCTCCCACGCTGTTCCCGGTGGTTTGGGTTCGGGTCTGAAGCCATCGCGTGGAATATCATAAGGATCCCACCCTACTTTTGGCGGTGGCGCCAGCACAGGCGCTAACAAAGCTATGAGCAAAAAACCGGTAACAATAATAAACCCAAACACGGAAAGCGGATTGGTGGCCAAACCTTTGATTAGCCTTGCCCATTCGGGACCCAATGCTTTTTCCAGGCGGGTTGGGGGGCGCAGAGAACTATCGGGTATCGGGATACTGGTTGGTGTACCAGGTGACACTAACACATCACTTGTTTTCATTTGTCTCCTCCAATCTTTAAGACAAACGAATGCGTGGATCAATCACCACGTACAGTATGTCTACAATCAAATAAGCACCAATAAACATAATCCCGTTGAACAAGGCAAATCCCAGCATGGTCAGTACATCTAGCGACACGGCCGCTTCCGCTGCCATTGAACCCAGACCAGGATAAGTGTAAATGGTCTCCGTAATGACTGCGCCGTTCATCAAACCAGCTAATGTCGCTCCGGCAATAGTCACGACCGGAATGAGAGCGTTGCGGCGAATGTGGCGATTTACCACCGTCCGCTCACGCAACCCCTTTGACCGGGCTGTGCGCACATAATCCTGACGCATTTCTTCCAACATCGAGGATCGCGTCACCCGCAGCAGCAGTGCCCACTGAATAACAGCCAGCGTAATCACAGGCATCACCAGATGCCTTAATGCATCCACAAAAATATCAAAGCGCAAATTCAGCAAGGCATCCACTGTCATCATCCGAGTGTACTGGGTAAAGCCAGGCCGGGTAACTTCCAGCGCAAATTCCGTAGATAACCGTCCTGGTTGGAACCAATCCAGACGAGCGTAAAAAATCATCAGCAACAACAATGCTAAAACAAAAGTGGGAATTGACCAGCCTAAGGTCGCAAAGATACGGGAAACTTGATCGACAGGTTTATTATGATTGAGGGCAGCCTTAATGCCCATCCAGATACCCCCACCGACAATCGGGATCATCGCCCACAACGCCAGTTCTAGCGTAGCCGGGAAACGACGTTTGAGCATATCCGTCACGGGTTCACGTCCCGTGCGGGAAAAACCCAAGTCTCCACGCAGAATGCCACCAATCGTCTCGCCTGTCTGGGGGTCAGTATGCCCAACCATCCAATACCAGTATTGCAAATGAACCGGGTCATCTAACCCATATCGCTCAATGATGGCGTTGATTTGGTTTTCTGTTTTGGGTATGTCACGCACGTACAATGCAGAACGTTCCACCGGCCCCAAAATCTGTAGCATCAGAAAGATGAGAAAGGTAACGCCAAACATTGTGATGGGCATAATCAATAATCGGCGAATGATATAAGTAGTCATCCTGGTCTCCTTTGCAGAGCGATTTACTCATAGTATCCAACATACACATAGACAATTATACGCAGGTGATTGGTTACATTATGAATTCAGGTACAAGTTGACTTTACGTCTTGCTTCCCCACATCATTTCAAGGAAATCTATTGCCTACTCCACAAAAATGCACAATCCACAATAGGCTTTCTTGAAATCATCGAAGATAAAGAAGGCGGCATTCTTCCACGAAGAATGCCGCCCTTCTTACAGAATCAAAACAGTGCGGCTACAACCAGGATTTACTCCAGAGACAGCGGATAGTAATACGTGCCGAAGTAAATGGGGTTGAAGTACCAGCCTTTCACCCAACGCTGCTCATAGCGTGCGCCCAAAACCTGGGCCAACGTCACTTGCGGGGCCAGATCATGGTGCAGTTGTTGCAGTTCAAAGTAGATCTGTTCACGCTCAGCCGGATCGGCGGAAGCCACACCAGCGCTTACCAGGGCCGAGAATTGATCAATCATCTCTTGTGGCATAGCCTGGCGGCCGGCATAGGTACCTACTGTAAACGGCTGTACCCAGTTGTGCGGATCGTGGATGTCTTCCACCCAACCACTGGCAATAACCGGGATCTGAGAAGCGCGGAAAGTACGGAGGAAAGTGGGCCATGGCAGACCAACAACTTCCACCTGATACAGTTCGTTGATAGCGCCTAGTTCAGCTTGCAGAATTTCACCAATGGTTTGGCGTGTGGTATTGCCAGTGTTGTAGGCGATCTGGAAGCGGAAGCCGGTTTCGGGCAATACGCCATCCCAGGCCTGAGCCAGTTCCGCCGCACAGGCTTCGGGGTCGTATTCGTACATCGGGCCATCCGGGTTATAACCCAGCATACCCAAGATGATTGGACCATTGTTGCGGACGCCTTCGCCATTGAGTGCTTCAGCAATGTAGGTTTCGTAGTCAAAGCACAGGTTCATGGCGCGACGGACGTGGATGTCGGAGAAGAAGTCCGGCGGGACACCATTACCGTCGAGTTGACCACTACCAATGTAAGGTGAATCGGGGCCAACATCGAAGGTCATGAACATGTCGGTGCGGGAGGCATTGGGAAGGGCACCCCATTTGCGCAGTGTGCCATTGGGGTTGTCTGGATTGGGGGTACATTCAAGGGTGGCATAATCACAGAACTCACCCACAATGCTATCCGCTTGCGGCCGGTCAGCCGGGTTCACAGTGGCGGTTTCCGCATCGCCAGCCTGTAAGGAGGTGAAGCGAGTGCCCCATTCGTCTACCAGTTGTACCACGATGGTTTTGATAGCAGCCGGGCCGGCCGGGCCACCTTCCCACATCGGATCGTCAGCAGCACGCCAGTAATTTTCGTTGGCGGCCAAAACGTACCCTTCGCCGGGCGTCCAGCTTTCTAACATGTAGGGGCCGGTACCGTTGATGACAGCGGACAGTTCGTCATTTTCTGAGCCGGGGGCGTAGTAATTTTGCCAGGTTTCGCAAGTACCATCCCAGGCGCCTTGGGCCATAGCCCATTCCATGTCCATTACAGCGCCCCAGGTTTGGGCGACGGTAGCCAGGAATGGCCCCCAGGGTTGGGCCAGGTTGAAGGTAACAGTACCAGCGGCATCGTCAGCGACGACGGAAGCTTGTACAGCTTCACAAACACCCATTAGCTGTTCAGCGGAAGCGGTGGCAATCAGTGTATCGCGGTCACCAGCCAGGCCACATTCGGGATCAATGGCTTCGGTCACATCGTGGCAAACGCTGAGACCCAGCAGGGGTTCAAGCAGCAACCATTGCGGCCCGTTGGGGTCGGATTGCAGCAAACCACGCTGGAAAGTGTAGGCAACATCATGGGGTTCCAGTGTGCCACCATCATGGAAGGTGACGCCCTGACGGATGTTGAAGGTGTAGGTGCGACCATCTTCAGAGATGAGGCCATTTTCCAGGCTAGGCACCTCTGTTGACAGTACCGGCACAAACGTATTGGGATCCGTGTGGTTGAAGAAAATCAACGGTTCCATGACGTTCATGATCACGCCACCACTGGCGGTGTCGTAGGCCAGGTTTGGATCCAGAGTGTCAATATCGCCAAAGGTGAGTTGACGATAGACAGTGGGGTCCTCAGCCGTGAAATCCACTGGAGCTTCTTCGGCCGGTTCGGCAGGAACTTCCACTTCTACGGTAACGGTTTCGACGACAGTGCTTTCCACCACGCGGGTTACTTCGATTACTTCGCCTTCTACGGTAACGGTCTCGACGACAGTGTTTTCGACGACGCGAGTGACTTCAACTGTTTCTACCTGCGGTTGGCAAGCGGCAATAACCAAAGCAATAATGGCTAAGGCAGCTAACCATAATAGTGACTTCTTTTGCGTAAACATTGAATCTCCTCCAAATTGAGATTATCGGGGGTTTGAATAAGGTGTACTCCTCGCTCTGTTGAAAAAGCTTCTTACGTTTTCTTCAGGCATCACCTCCTTAAACATTACATGAATTTTTCGGCATGATGGCAGGCGACCATGTGGGGTTGCACGGCCGTGCCCATGTTCCGAAACTCTGGGTCTTGTTGGCTGCAAATCTCCGTCACATATTGGCAACGGGTATGAAAACGGCAGCCAGTTGGTGGATTTGCCGGATTTGGCACTTCTCCCTTCAGAATAATACGCTCTCGTCTGGCCTCTTTGTCCGGGTCTGGAGTAGGAATGGCAGAAAGCAGTGCCTGGGTATAAGGATGAAGTGGATGATCATATACCTCATCCCGACTACCCATTTCCACTATTTTGCCCAGATACATCACCGCCACTCGGTCACTTATGTAACGCACCATCGAAAGATCATGCGCAATAAACAAATAAGTGAGTCCCAATTCAGCTTTCAGATCGTCAAGCAGGTTGACCACTTGCGCCTGAATGGAAACATCCAGAGCCGAGATCGGTTCATCAGCTACGATAAAACTGGGGTTCGTAGCTAAAGCACGTGCAATACCGATACGTTGCCGCTGACCACCGGAAAATTCGTGTGGGTAACGGCTGATGAA
>CAYXUZ010000003.1:78461-83824 GCA_964467705.1 uncultured Ardenticatenaceae bacterium
GATTTAGGCCAACCACACGCAGCAGTTCCTGTACCCGTTCTTTACGACTTTCCTTGTCGCCTACATTATGGATTTCCAGTGGCTCACTGATGATACTACCCACTGTTAGCCTGGGATTGAGTGAAGCCTGCGGATCTTGAAAAATCATCTGCATATGACGACGGGCGCGACGCAAATCCCCTTTACTTAATTTCGTTAAATCACGATCTTCAAACAAAACTTCACCGGCCGTGGGCTTTAGCAATTGTAAAATAGCCCGACCAGCAGTAGATTTGCCACAACCGCTTTCACCTACCAGTCCCAGAGTCTCTCCCTTGTAAATATCAAAAGTAACCCCATCCACTGCTTTCACGGCACCCACTTGCCGCCGGATGACACCTCGCATGATGGGGAAGTGTAATTTGAGGTCATTTACCTTGACCAGTACTTCTTTACCATTCTTCTGACCATTCTCTTGACTCATGCAGCGACTCCAACTTTGGTTTGTGAAAGCACTTCTTCCCACCGCCAACAAGCTGACCCATGATTCGGTGCTACGGTTATCAACGGGGGGTTTTCTGCCCAGCACTGCTCCGCCGCAAAGGTGCAACGCGGGGCGAATGGGCAGTATTTCGGTTCAATGAGTAAGTCGGGGGGTAATCCTTCAATGGATGTGAGTCGGGTTCGTTCTCTAGCATCTACCTTGGGAATGGAGTTTAACAGACCCAGGGTATAGGGGTGGCTGGTATTTTTGTAAAGATCGTGAACAGAGCCGTACTCAACAATAAAACCGGCATACATAACAGCTAATTTCTGCACCATACCAGCCACCACACCTAAATCATGTGTAATCCAGATGATGGCCATGCCCAACTCTTTTTGCAATCGTTGTACCAACTCAATAATTTGAGCTTGAATGGTAACATCCAGGGCAGTGGTGGGTTCATCAGCTATAAGGATAGAGGGGTTGCAACTGAGAGCCATGGCAATCATCAAACGTTGGCGCTGCCCACCAGAGAATTGATGAGGATAATCATCAAGCCTGTCGGCGGCATTAGGAATGCCCACCAATTGCAGCATTTCCACAGCCCGTTCTTTGGCCTGGGCATTACTCATATTCATGTGGAGTTCAAGCGATTCAGTGAGTTGCAGCCCAACGGTGAGGACCGGGTTAAGAGAGGTCATGGGGTCCTGAAAGATCATCGCAATTTCGCTGCCACGTAGTTGTCGCAGTTCTTCTTGAGAGAGTTTGACCAGGTCACGGCCACCATATAATACTTCGCCGGCTTCCACTTTCCCTGGTGGGGAAGGGATCAGCCCCATGATAGACATGACCCCAACAGACTTGCCAGAGCCGCTTTCGCCGACAATGGCCATAGATTCACCTTCGCCCAGGGTATAACTGATACCATTTACGGCATGAACAACACCATCTTCTGTGTAAAACCTTGTTACCAGATTGCGTACATCTAAAATAGGGGCCATAGTCTTTTGTTAAGTCATGTAGAGTTTAATGTTTAGTGGGTTCGTCAGGGCATGTTCACCAGGATGTCCCGTAAAGGACTCTATTTTTACTCCAATCTTTCCCTCATGGCAACAGTTTACAAGTGATCGTTTTTTTAAGCAACAAACAATAAGGTGTAATTTCTTGAGAGTTGACCTGTGGGGCAGATCGTATCAAAATGGGGATCAAACTGGTTGAGTGCAAGAGACAAACGATGACTATCACGAGCCATTTGCAGGTGCTAACCGGTGTGGCGCCGGATGTGAAGGACACGCCAGCTATGGAGGACACGGCCGTCAACGACCGCTGGAAAGTGATCGCCCATGATGACCCCGTGACCACCATGGATTTTGTGGTCTGGGCGTTGGTGGAATTTTTCTATAAGCCGCTGATTTTTGCTGAGGCGATTATGTGGCAGGTGCATACCGAGGGGATGTCGGTGGTGGATGTACTGCCAAAGGCAGAAGCAGAACGGCGCGTGGCCCAGGCCACCTTTGCTGCCCGCCTGCAAGGGTTCCCATTTCGCTTTACGATTGAACCAGAGGAGTGAACAGTAAGCAGTGAGCAGTGAGCGGTTGACTGCTTACTGCTCACTACTTACTTCACTACTTCCCCTGCCACACCGGCGGCCGTTTGTTTATAAAGGCGTCCATGCCCTCTTTCTGGTCAGCGGTGGCGAAGAGCATGTAAAAGAGGCGGCGCTCCAGCCCCAACCCCGATTGCAAATTGGTTTCAAAGGCGGCATTGACCGCTTCTTTCGCCAGGCGAATGGCGACGGGGGCGCGTTCGGCAATGGATTGGGCCAGTTTGATGGCCTCATCCAGATACAGTTCCACAGGTACAACCCGGTTGACCAGGCCGTATTGTTGGGCTTCGTAGGCGGAGAGGAAACGGCCGTTTAACACGATCTCCATTGCCAATGCCTTGCCCACCGCGCGGGTCATGCGTTGGGTGCCGCCTGCGCCGGGCATGACACCCAAGTTGATTTCCGGCTGGCCGAATTGGGCGCTTTCGCTGGCGATGATCATGTCGCAGGCCATGGCCAGTTCGCAGCCGCCGCCCAATGCAAAACCGGACACGGCCGCAATCACCGGCTTCGTTATTTTTTGCAGCCGATCCCACTGGTCAATCATTGGGCTGTTTAACATTACTACCGGCGTGGCTTCGGCCATGGCTTTGATGTCTGCCCCGGCGGCAAAGGCGCGTTCGTTGCCGGTGATGACCATGCAGCCAACGGCCGTGTCCGCATCAAACGCTTCCAACGCGGACATCAATTCCATCATCACATCCACATTCAGGGCGTTTAATGCTTTGGGGCGGTTGATCTGGGCGATCCCGACACGGCCGTCTATGCGTGTGAGAATAAACTCGTAACTCATCTTTTCCTCCTCTTAATTTTTGTAATCTGTTGTCCGTAATCCGAAGTCGGATTACGGGTAACGGGTAACGGCTCACGGATAACGGCTCACGGATTACGAGAAAATATCGGCCAACGCCCCCAATTCCCCATGCAAATAACGGCGTAGTTGTTCGGTGACGGTGGGCAGCGTGGGCAGGTTTTCCGCTTTTTTGATGCGCAACTGGTAAGCCTGGGCTTCAAATTCATCAAAAGCCGCTTCCAGACAAAGGGTGGTGGCGGCATGGCGGAACAGGTCACGCTGCGGCCGTTCCAATTCGGCCAGATGCCCGGCCATCAGCCGGATGCTCAGGTGGTGGCAAACGGAAGCCACGACGGTGGGCGGATCTTCATCAAAAGGCCAGGGTGGGGATTCACCAACCGCTTTAGGGGGGGGCAGCAGCAGATAAAGCGTGTCCTGTGTGGTGGCGAGGACGGCCGTCAACGCCGGATAGACGATATTGGGCATGATCACAATCTGGGGGTTGGTCGTTGTGTGCGTGAGGCGGTCAAAAAAGGCAGCCACACGGCCGTCGGCAAAAATCCCTTGCAGCGCCATCACTCCTTCTTGCCATATCTGTTGATGTTTGTTCCAAAAGATGATGATGTCTGTATCATGTTCAAAATCGGCCAGAGAACGCGCCCACCGTTCAATTTTAAGCAGATGGGGCAGCGGTTCAATTGGCTCAAAGATGGGCCAGGCGCAGCGCACGGCCGTGCTGAACAACTCCTCCAGCGTTACTCCATTGAGCAGCGCCTCATTCACACCACGCACCGCCTGATGATATTTGTATTTCTGGGCAAACTGGCGCGTCTGTTTGGCATGAGGATGCACGGCATGGGTCACCTGTTTCTGCTCCTCATCCGGCCAATCGCTGGCGGCGAGTACGGCCGTTACCAATCGCGCCCGGTCGTCAATTTTCACCTCAATCGTTGTCATAGCTGTCCCAATGGTAATGAGGTGTTCAAGTGATCAGGTGTTCACCTAAACACTCAAATACTCAATTACACCCTATAGTCGCTTTCCGCCTTCGGCCACAATCGCCAGATAAACACGGCCGTGACCAATGCGGACAAACCATACACCCAGAGTAATTGGGTGACGGCCGTGTCCGGCGGCATACTGCCCAACGCCGTCCAGGCGGTAAAGGTTTGCAGCGCCTGGATGATAACCATGCCCAGCAAACTGCCCGTCCGCAAACGTATGATACCGTAAAAAACACCCCAGGTTGTATAGTAAATCAGCGTGATGAGGGAAGCAGCGTAGACGTTTTGGAAAAGCAGAAAGCCTACTGCGCCAAAGACAACGCCACATGTGGCAGCGGCCGTCAACGCTCCACGCCAATCGGCCACCGCCCGGAAGAGCAGCCCAAACGTCCACAATTGCAGCGCCAACGCCTCAAACAACAGGGTATAAATGAAAGTGCGGGTAGAACCGGCGACTTCTGGATTGATCGGAATAAAAATGGCGCGGAAAAGCAAAAAAGCAACCCAGCTCAATGTGGCAAAAGCGATTCCGGCGAACAACGGCCGTCCCCCTTTCAGCCCCATGCCCGGCAGCCCATAAAACGCCAGCCCCACAAACCAGGCTGCCAGCCCAATCGCCCCAAACATCGGCGCCCGGCTGCTGGCTGTTGCCATCCCTCCGGTTAACCAACCCACCAACAGCCCGGCCACAATCGGCGCGACCAACGCAACCACCACCCGATTTTGCTCAGATAATTGGGTGCGTGATGGTCTGGTGGCCGACTGCCGTTGTGTTCGTTTCTTCGCTGCCATTACCGCCGATTTTAACACCAACCACCTGCCACTTGCCACTTGCCACCATCCGGTTACACTTCCCCCCCTATGTCTAAACCACCCCGTTCCCACCTCCTAACCCAACTGGGCCTTATGACATTGGCCCGGTTATGCCTGAACACCGGCCTGCGCATGGTGTACCCCTTTGCGCCCGCCTTTGCGCGTGGTCTGGGTGTGCCCGTGGAAGCCATTTACCAGCTTATTTTCATCCGCAACTTTGCCGGGTTTTTCAGCCCGTTGTTTAGCCCGTTGTCGGAGCGGTACGGCCGTGTGCCCGTGATGATCGGTACGACATTGGTGTTCAGTTTGGGCTGCCTCATCGTGCTGGTGTGGCCTACTTATGCCGCGCTGGGCCTCACCCTCTGCCTTATCTCCCTGGCGAAAGTGGTCTATGACCCGGCTATGCAATCCTACATCGGCGAGCGGGTGCCCTATGCCCAACGTGGCCGGGCCATCTCCGTGACGGAGTTGGCCTGGGCGGGCGCACTGCTCATCGGCGGCCCGGTACTCAGCCTGACCATTTCCCGGCAGGGGTGGCAGGCCCCGTTCTTCTGGCTGGCCGTAGCCGGTTTTCTGGCGGCCGTTGCTGTCTGGCGGGGCATTCCTCGTACCCATGCCCCGGCGGCCGGTGGCGCGGTAACACTGCGGCAGGCCGCCAGCGTCATTCGTCGCCATCGCGTTGTT
>CAYXUZ010000003.1:83834-99002 GCA_964467705.1 uncultured Ardenticatenaceae bacterium
CATGGGCTACATTGCGCTGACGATGACGGCCAGTGAGACGCTGCTGATTGTGTTTGGTGATTGGATGGAAAGTACGTTTGGGCTAAGTCTGGTAGCACTGGGTTTTTCGGCTGGCGTCATTGGCCTGGCAGAAGCCACCGGGGAATTGAGCACCGGCTGGGCGGTGGATCATTTTGGCAAGCGCCCCGTTGTCATTATTACCGGCTTGTTGAATACACTGGCCATGCTGCTGCTGCCGTTTGTCAGCGTCACATTGGGGGCGGCGCAGGTGGCTTATTTTGCCGTCTTCTTTCTGTTTGAAATGGCGATTGTGGGCAGTATGCCGTTGATGACGGAATTGGCGCCCTCAGCGCGGGCAGTGGTGATGTCGGCCGTGATTGCGGCGATGGCGATGGGGCGGGTGGCGGGGGCCTGGTTAGGCCCGCAGCTTTTTGCGACCTGGGGGTTTGGGGCCAATGGGGTAGCAGCGGCGGCGATGATGGGCACGGCCGTGCTCATTCTGGCGCTATGGGTGCGTGAACACCAATCTGTTCAAGAGGCAGGCTAAAGAACCCATCAGGGATATAAACGCCAAAGAGGGCAATGTTACCATCGCCCTCTTTGATTCCCACTATTTCCCACTGAACCGCGCATTTCAGCACAAGTCATGATGAAGTATAGGGTAAGGGTCGGTGATTCTCTATAGACAAGTTGCCCCAAATGAGAGCGCTCCCATTTGGTCAAAGTGCCCAGATAACGCCTGTGACTATTGGCTATTGGTGGCAGCGTGTGGGAGATGTTTGCGCACGGCCGTGACCAGGTCATCAAGGGAATAAGGCTTCTGCAAAAATGCAACCAGCCCGTCACCAAAACCACGCACCGCTTCTGTTTCAGTATAGCCAGAAGTCAGGATAACCTGCACGTGTGGATCGAACGCCTTCAGCTGATTAAAAACTTCCCCTCCGGGCATGTCGGGCAGTGAAAGGTCTAACAACACCAGCCCTATCTGGCCTTGATGTTGTTGGTAAGAGGCAATGCCGGCAGCGCCATTTACGGCCGTAACGGCCGGAATTTGCTCCAGTTCCAATATATCCACCACTGTGTCACAGACAGCCGGTTCATCATCAACCACCAATACCATGCCCCATGAAGTGGGGGCAGTAGAGATCGTGGTGGCATTTTCTTCCCCGCTGACGGCAAAAAGCAATTCAAACGTTGTGCCCACACTGACTGTGCTGACCACGCGCAGCCCGGCGTGATGCCCACGCACAATACCTAAGACGGCTGCTAACCCTAATCCTCGTCCAGTAAAGCGCGTCGTAAAAAAGGGTTCAAACAGGCGCGACAACGTGTAGTCATCCATCCCCTCCCCGTTATCTGCCACAGTAAGACACACATAGTTGCCAGGTGACAGGGGCATATTGGTTGCCTGCCAATAGATGTCGTCGGCGGCTGTGATAGAACGCACGGCCGTTGCCAGGCGAATGACCCCCTCCTCACGGCCAATGGCCTCACTGCTGTTGAGCACCAGATTCATCAGAAGCTGTTGTATCTGGCTGGGATCGCCTTCAACCAGGGGTAAGGTAGAGGCAAGATCGAGCTGCAAACGGAGATGAGAGCTGATGGCAACCTGCAACAAATGGAGATTTTCCTGAATGAGTTCGTTTAGATTGATAGATACGGCCGTGAACTGACCATGCCCGGAATAGGCCAACATCTGTTTGGTAAGGACAGCCGCACGTTCGGCGCTGTGTATCGCTTTTTGGATATGCGGTGCTGCCGGGCTATCGGCGGGTAGTTTGGCAATAGCCAGAGAACTTTGGGCCATCATGCCCACCAACAAATTGTTGAAGTCATGGGCTACACCACCGGCCAGAATAGCCAAACTTTCCATCTTTTGGGCATGGTGCAGGGCGGCTTTGGTTTTATTGCGTTGGGTAATGTCTCTGGCGGCGGAGACAACGGCCGTAACCGCCTCATTTTCGTCTTTTACCGGCGACAAAATATACTCCACATCACGTAAACCCTGGCTCCCCATCATCTGGATTTCCCCCTGGATAGGCTTGCCACTGCGGAAAATTTCTTCCCGGTCACGGTCAATTTGGGCGATGATGTCCGGGGGCAAGAAAGCCAGTTCCGCCATCGTTTTGCCTAATACATCACCCAGCGACAACTTTAAACCCTTGAGCATGGATGGGCTGGCAAAGGTAATACGGCCGTCACGATCATACACCACAAATTGATCCGGCGTGGTAGACAACACCTCCTCAAAAATCCGTGCCTGTTTCACAATTTCCGCCGCCATCGCCCGCAGTTGGTCTTCAGATCGCTTCCGCTCAATGGCTGCCGCCACCTGCCCGGAGACAAAAAACAGCAGTTGCTTCTCCCGTTCCGTATAAGCCAGCCCATCCCGATAACTTTGTACCACCAGCGCCCCAAATACCCTGGCCTGCGTGCGCAGGGGCGCCCCCAACCACACCTCTGGCATGGCGCCAATGACATGCAGCAAATCCAGTTGTATCAGACGTTTGAGTTCCATGCGCGACAGTAGTTGTGGCTGTCCGGTTTCAAGGACATACTGTGTCAGACCGCCATTGCCGTCAAATGGTTGGCCATCATATGTATCCACCTCGTCCACAAAATAGGGCAGATGAAGGTGCCCCGATGATTCTTCTACCAGGGCAATATAAAAATTGCGCACATCCATCAAATCCCCCAAAATGGCATGGATGGCCGGGTAGAGTTGTTCCAGACCTAAGTCAGCGTTCGCCACCGTAGCAATGCGGTAAAGCGCCGATTGCAGCATTTCTGCCTGCTTCCTCTCGGTAATATCGGTAATGCTGCCTTCTAGAAAAAGTAATTCTCCTGCCGCACTGTAAACACCTTTGCCAAAATCTTCCACCCACAACCAGTTACCCGACCGATGTTGTATCCGGTAAATGGCATGGAACAAACCGGAATGGTACTGCTCTTCACGCTCTGGCTGAATCAGGTAAGAATCATCGGGATGATATAAATCTCGGAAACTGATTTCGCGGCGCAGGAACTTCTCTTTGGGGTAGCCGGTGAGGGTTTCAACCGCATCGTTCAGGTAAAGCATGTCAAAAGTGTAGTTGTTGACACACTGGTAAATGACACCGGGCACATTCTCAGTGAGCAACCGCATCTGTTCTTCGCTGTGGCGCATTTGTTGGAAAAGACGGGCGTTTTCAATGGCGACGGACAGGTGGTTTGCCAGAGCCGTGACGGCCGCGCAGTCATCGGGCGTTATGTTTTGGTCGGCCAGATACAGAAGCCCACTGACCCGGCCATTGATCGTCAGAGGAGCAAGTACGCCAGACATACCGCCAAACGCGGTCATAAATTGGCGAAAAAACGGCCGTATCTTTTCTGTCACTAATGCCTGTAGCAGCGGGGTGTTGTCTGGCACAAAGACGGCCGTGCCGTTTGCAATCGTTTCTTGCCGGTCAGCCAGCACCGTAACCGGTAATCGAAAGCCAACGGCCGTTTGCCCCACCATGCGCTCGAACCGGTGTAACAGGCGCATCAGACGTGGTGAAAAGACAACCGCCGCAATGGTTAAGGTCGTATAGGATTCATCGTACCAGTTAATGCTGCCCTGCAACCCCAAAAACGTCATTTGTTCTCGGAATGCATCGTAAACGGCCGTTTCTGAATGGGCGGCTCGCTGCAAAGCAGTGGCCGCTGTATTCAGGACCTCCCAAAAATTGATGACCGTCTTCTCCTGGTCAGGCGTTGATTTGCTCGCACGCCATTTTTGCCATATACCCATTGTGTTGTTTTGCACCCGTTCGTTGGAGATGATGGCTATAGTGTAGCATAAGAAAGCAGGATAAGAATTGGGCAGATGGTCACTGCTTGATGGCCGCTACCCTTACCACTGGTGGAGATAGGGGCAATGCGGCTGGAAAACGGCCGTGAAGTTGCTCAATTCTCCACCCTCCTAAACCCAGGTCGCCCCGTAGACCCAGACGCCAGCCGCGCGAGATGGGCTATTGGCTCCGTATATGAGTTCAGCTTCCCCTCACCCCATTACCTCATCAAGTCTCGCGGCCACTTCATGCAGTGAAGAATACACAGCATAAACATGGCCGAAATCAGCGTCGGCTGTGTGCCCATTGGGAATGGCAATCACCGTCATGCCCGCCGCCATTGCTGCCTGGCTGCCAGGCGCCGAATCTTCCAAAGCCAGACAGTCTACCGGGTCAATGCCCAGTCGTGCTGCTGCCAACAAGTAGAGATCAGGAGCCGGTTTGCCATGGGCCACCTCATCACCGCAAGCAGTGGCAGACACGGCCTCTGCCAGCCCAAGCTGCCCCAAAATCTCTTCCACGTGGCGGCGTCCACTGGATGAGGCCACCGCCCAGGGAATCTCCCGCGCAGCAATGGCCGTTTGTAATGCCATCAACCCTGGCATCACCGGGACGCCTTGCGCCCGGATGCGGGCATAAATGACGGCCCTTTGCGCTACAATTTCCGGTACACTAAGCGGAATCTTGAACGCTTCGCGGACGAGCGCGCCACTCACGTCGGCGCGCAGACCAATGATCTGGCTTTGCATCGCGTCGCTGATCTGGCCGCCATACGGCCGTAAAAATTCATCCCACGCCTGCCTTGACAATGGCTCGCTATCCACCATTAACCCATCCATATCAAACACAATCGCGCGTAATTTCTTCAATCTGTTTATTACTCCTTTGCTTTCTCATCTTCATCATCTGGTGGACGCAGTTGCACGCGCAGCGCGATACGTCCCAACTGAACCACGTCACCATCTTGCATGGGGCGTGGGCTGAGGCCTAACCGTTCGTGGTTGAGAAAAACCCCACTTTCACCGCCTTCGTCATACAACCAGTAACGGCCGTTGCGCCAGCGCACCCGTGCATGAAGCGGCGAAACCGAACGGTCGGCCAGCGTGATTTGTCCCTCCATCTCCGCCCGGCCGATGGTCATGGTATCTAATTCAACAAGAAATTGCTGCTTTACCTGCATCGCTTCGTCCAGCAATAACAGCAGGAGCGGCAGACGCTCATCTTCGACGCTGGACACATTCTCTTTAGCCGCCTGTGCTTGCTGCCAGGCAGCGCGGCGCTCCGCACGCACCGTATCCAACAACACCCGTTGCCGATACCGTTTGTAGCTGCGCAGCATCACCAGCACCAACCCCAAAAGCCCCAATCCCACCAGAATAGTAAGCAACGTGTTTTGGGGCAAAGTGACCAGTTCCACCACCTGGGCAACGGCCGGTGGTGTTGGCGAAGGTGCAGGCGTGGGCGTGGGCGGCTGCGGCCGTTCCACCACCACCGTCACAATGACCGGATCAGACACGGCCGTATACCCCAGTTCATCTGTTACTTCAACTACCAGCTCATAAGCGCCTACGTCGGCGTTTTGCACTGGCCAATCTAGCAGTAACATGCCCATTTCGTCTGGTTGCGGGGTGGTCAACTGCGGCTGCAATGTACCGTTAACCCGAAAAGTCACATTTGTCAGGGCGCGTGGACGGCCGTCAGGCCAGTTGATCTGCACCGGCACGGGCTGAATAGTGGGTTGTAATTCGGTCAGGGGGGTATCTTCGGCCGTGCCCACCCGGCGAATTACAGTTCTGCCGAGGGCAAGTTCTGCCGTCGGTGGTTCGATGGTCAGGTCTAAATCGGTCACGGCCGTAGCAGTACCTAAATTTGCCGTCAATGGATAAACACCACTGGCCCGCAGCAGCGAACGATAGGTGATTTGGGGCCGGTTGCTCTCTTGCTGCCAGCGTAGAAAAATGGGGTCGGCCCGTTCAGAGCGCGGCACATGGACATGAAACCCACCGGTTGGCTCGGCCAACGCCGCCGCATTTCCGATGTCTTCCAGGCTGGCTTCTGGCCCTAAGATACCGGCAAAGATAGGCACATCAGCCGCTTGTGCGGCGGCTGTTAAAGCCGGGTAATCGAGAAACTGACTCAACCGGCGTGATTCGCTAAGCAACAAAATGGCCTGGTAACGGCCGTCTCCACTTAGCTCCGCCGTGTGCCCAATCGCATCTAGCACCTGTTGATTAACTGGCCCTGCTTCTGCCAGATTTTGTGGGTTGTAAGCAGCCAGAGCGTTGATCACTTCTTCAGGCGAAGTGGCGTCTTGTACCAAAAATTCGCTGCCCGTATTGGTGCTATCTGGCACAATCACTGATACCCTATCCAATCCAGAAGGACTCATAAAACGGGTAGCAAAGCGGCTAATACTTTCCTTCACTTCATCCAGGCGTGTCACTTCATCACCATCAGCCAACAACAAGGTACTGTCGGCATCAATAACAAAGACAATATCCCCCCCTACGGGCACATAGCGCACCTCAAAATCGCTGATGGGAACACCATTTTCGCGCAAACGCAGGTTGCTAAGCTCCGCTGTGGTCAGCGGCGTCCCGGCGGCATTGACCGCACGCAGGTTCACACGCACGGTGGGGAAGGCAGAGGTATCGGGTTCGCCGAGTGTCAGGCCGGTTTCTTGCGCCACCAGGGGCACGGCCGTGAGCAACAACCAGCCTACCAGTGCAGTTAAAACCAGTTTTTTTGTCATCACCATGACGCCACCAATACCACCGTTTTCCCTACGCTTCACACCCTATACCTCATGCTTTATGTTTACTTTATGGGCATGGTTTGATATTATAACACGGACATACCAGGGAGCAGGGACAGTGAGAAAAAGGCGCAACAATGGGCAAAGCTCAACTATCAATAACCAATCAACAATTATCAATGGGCATTTCTCGATCATTTTTCATCCGCTTGCCGGGAGTGCTGTTGCTCCTTTTGCTGCTGGGAACAACGCCGTTGCAGGCTCAGGAAAGCGAACCAACACCGGTAGAACGCTTAACCATTACCGGGACCAGCGCCGAAAGTCTACCGGCGATTGAAGTGCGGCTGTACGGCCGTGACGCGCAAGGTAATCCGCTCGATCTGGCCCGTGAGACACTGGACATTCAGCATGGCGGCCAACCTGTTGGCCCGATCAACTACCAGGGGGCGCACCGCACCGGCACACTTACCATCTTTCTCATTGACATTCCTACCGGCGTTCAGGCACAACTGCCTGCACTGCAAGAAGCGATCAATCAGTATGCCAGCCCAGGCAACATGATGGAGCAGGTGGACTACACGGCCGTTTATCAAGTCGGCGCATCGCAGGCTCAAGAATTGTTAGCTCCCACCAACTTTCACAACAGTGTCCGCAACCTGTTTGCGGAACCACTCACACCAGAGGCTGGCGCTACAGCCCTGTACGACAGCGCCCTCAACCTGCTCGAACGCGCAGCCAGTCTTAATCCCAACCCAGACATGCCCATCCACCTGGTTTTGATGACAGACGGCACAGACGCCGTCAGCACCGCCAGTGGTAATGGCGTTAGCAGCCGTGCTGCCGAATTGGGCATTCCTGTTCATACTGTCTGGCTAGAAAACAGTGACATCACCAATGCTGCGCCGGGTCAGGATTACCTCGCCGGTCTGGCCGCTGCCAGTGGTGGCGTGGCAATACAATTGAACAATACAGCCGAACTTCCACTCATCTGGAACCGCATTGCCGGATTTCGTGATCAGGCGCGCATTCGCTACCAGCCCCTCAACCTTACAGGGGGCACGTTCCCCATTCAAGTTTCCTTGAAGGATTTGCCGTGGATAACGGCCGAATCTGAAGTAACCATTCCCGCCAACATCCCCAGTGTGGTTATTAACCTGCCGCCGGAGGCCCGCACCCTTTCTCTGCCCAACCTGGAAGAACCGGTGCGCCTGCGCCTGGAAACCCAGGTTTCCTGGCTGGACGGTGAAGAACGGGCAATTGAGGCTGCTCAACTCATTATCAACAATGACACTACCACGCCCTATGAGATTCCGGTGGCCAGCCTGAACGAATTTGTAGCCGAAGTGACTAATCTGACCTATGGCAATAATACAGTAGAGGTAGTGGTACTGGACAGCCAGGGCATGCGCGCCACCAGTCCAACAGTGATGTTAACCGTAAATGAAGGGCGGCGTGATGTACCTTCTGATCTGGACGGGGGCAATCAGGTGGCCCGTCTGATTGTGCGACTGTTTACATTTTTGCTGGTGGCCGCGCTAATTGGCGGTTTGCTTTTCTTTTTGTGGCAGCGGGGGACATTCTCCCGGTTGAGCGGCAAACGTGAGGGAAACCGCCGTTCTCGTCGCCGAGGTGGCCCGACAACTACCATTACAGAGGCGGAACCGGTGGCACAGAGTACGGCCGTGACCGGCTACCTGGATGTGCTGGAATCCGTCTCCCGTATGAATTCGCCCATTCCGCTACAGGGGACGCTCATTCGCCTTGGCCGCAGCCCGGCACAATGTGAGATCGCCTTTGAAAACGACATTACCATGTCACGCCTTCATGCCAATCTCCAACGCGAAGGAAACGATTACCGCCTTTTCGACGAAAACAGCACCAGCGGTACTTTTGTCAATGAACGACAGGTGCCAGAGTATGGCATTCAACTTGTGGACGGGGACGAGATTCACCTGGGCGCCGTGCATCTGCGGTATCGCCGGGTGTAAAAGCAAGTCTCTCTAAACCACAAATGGCTCGTCAACGGCAGGTACAATTGGTTGGACGGCCGTGTTCGCCCGCACCCGGTTTGCCCAATCCGCCACATCCACAGCAATAGGGGGCCAGGTGTTATAATGGCCGGGAATAACCACTTTGGGATTGAGATATTCCAGCGCCAGCAGCGAATCGTCCGGCCCCATCGTGTAGTTATCACCGATAGGCAGAATAGCTACATCTAGCCCCACCACACCAATCAAACCCATGTCAGAAAACAGGGCCGTATCGCCGGAGATGTAGATGGTACGGCCGTCTACATGCAGCAAAAACCCACCAGGGTCGCCGCCATAACTGCCATCGGGCAGGCCGGAACTGTGCAGCGCAGGCGTCATTTTTACACGGCCAAAGGGAAAGTTGTAGCCACCGCCGGTGTTCATGGCATGGCAGTTGTCGTGTCCCTGTTTCATAATCCAGTTGGCAATCTCAAAGTTACTGATGACTTGTGCCCCGGTGCGCTTTGCCAGCGACACCGTATCGGCAATGTGGTCCATATGGCCGTGCGTTTGCAGAATGTAATCGGCAGCTACATCGGTTACGGCCATCTTCGCCGCCGGGTTGTTAGGGGCAAAAAACGGGTCAACCACCAGTCGCGTACCGTTCACATTCAACGAAAAAGTAGCATGTCCGTGCCAGGTAATAGAAATGGTCATGGGAACCTCCTTTGGGAATTAGGAATTTTGAATTAGGAAATATGAAGGGTGGGCACCCTTCATAAGGTTGCTATCAGGAAAGTATATGGAGCAAAGGAGGTGGCGTCAAACGAGGGGAAAAAGAAAACGGCCGTCTTGGTGAGGACGACCGTTTACCAAATAAGCCAGAAAACAGTTGAAAACCTGCTGCTTTATCTTCGCGCTGCTTTGCGCTTTTTGCGGACCACAATCAGCGCAAGCCCAGGTTAGCTGCTGCACGGGCACAGCCGCCGGCCCCGCCAGCCGCCAACCACTCATTCAATCGGGCGCTCTCTCCACGACCGGCGGTCGCATCTTCATAAATGCCCGTAGCCCAGTAATAATAACGCTGCGTTTCGGCCGGCCAATTTTCATAACTCTTCACCGCATTACCCGGCCCGCCATTATACCCGGCAAAAGCCAGCCCTGATTCGCCAAACTGAGCAATCAAGGTTGCCAGAAAAGACATCCCTCTCAGCGCATTGGTATTCGGGTCAAAGGCATTTTCGCCTGGCTGAAAATGAAAAGGCATCACCTGGAACAACCCCTGCGCCCCGGCAATGGATAACGCCGCCGGGTCACCGCAAGACTCAATTTGCATCACCGTCGCCACCATGTTGGGGTCTAGACCATGTTCGGCAGCCCAGGCCAAAATTTGCGGCGTCCAATGTTGCACTTCTCGGGTAAAAAGAGGGGCGATGCCACCACCGTTGTAGGTGGTGACATCAGCCGTGTTGGCGGCAACATGATTCTCTGAACCATTGTTGGCTATACTCGTACCCCGAATACGTGGCGCAGCCAGACCTACAAATAACAATGTGCCCACCACCACAAAAGCCAGAATGATCATCATGCGTTGCTGAATGGGATGCATACCATAATGAGTATACTCTCCCGGCCACAATCCTTCACCCTCAACCCAATAATCATTTATCTCGTCATATACCGGTATCGGCTGTGGAACAGGCGCTCTGCGCGTGACAGGTTGTCTTTGGGGATAACGTTGTTCGTAAACAGTCATGTCTACCTCATACAAAGATTGATTGGTTCAATCGCAGCAGATTGAACCAATCCATTTTTAATGTCGGTTACGTGGCCGTGCCTGCACGCCGTTAATGGGTGGTCGGCGAGTTACTTCTGGTCGAGGGGGGCGTTGGCGCACCCGCGATGTGGGCGAAACATAGGGTGAACCGGGCGTTGGCGGCGGAGTTGGTTGTGTGGGCTGGGACGGTTTTGCCATAATTGGTTCGTATTGCAGTTCTTCGGTGAAACTGGCCTGTGGCATGGGCGCAGACACCGGTTTGGGCGCGGGTCGGTTGACGCGGCTACGTTGGGGGGTGGTATGAGGACGGTTCACGGCCGTTGGCTGTTGTTCCAGCGCCGGCCGTTTTTGGGCCGGACGGGCATATCCTGTGTTTGTCTTGCCCGTGTTGTGGATTTCAAACAGGTGCTCACCAGCTACGGAGAATGCACCGATGAACAGGATGCGGGTCAGCCAGACCAACACGGCCACAAAAATGGGTACATATAGCAGGAGTTGTTCACGGCTGAGTACCTCATTGCCAAAGTTGTGATTCAGCAGCGCCAGAGAGACGGCCCACCAGGTGAGGATGGCGTTCATGGTCGCTCCCAACAGCCAGGCGCCGGTGAGGTACCATACTTCCTTTGGTTCGTCCGCGCCGCGCTCCGGGGTGAAGATGCGGATGAGACCGGCAAAATCTATGGAGCAAAAAGCCAGCGCCAGAATGGTAGCCCAGGCAATGCCCAGGAACTCAATATCGCCCAGGATACTGCGGAGGGCATACTGGCTGGTGTCGAAGTTAAAAATCTCAAAAGCAACCAGCGCCACCAGTAGGACGCCGCCAACTAGCAACTTCTTGGGTACGCTTTCTCCCAACTGAGAGAGTCGGTTGCCAACTGCACTTTTGGAGTGAAAGTATTGACTGTTTCTCATGGCTTATCCTCTTTTCCACTAATTTGCCCCTCTGCTAGAGGCTTTTTGAGGCTACCCAATTGTCGTTATTTTACTGATGACCATTTTGGGGTAGCTGGCAAAATGATCATCAGTTGTATGCAGGGAGGGGATAGCCGGGGGCGCATCCGGCTGATCCCTGTAGAAAAGTGTGCGGAACATCTGTTCTAGCATAAAAATAGCACACGTGTTCTATGCCGTCAAGCAGGAATGTTCCAAATTGTGGCAGTAGGTGTCACAGAGGGTGTTCAGGTGTTCACGTGTTCGCGTGAACACTTGAGTACCTGAACACTTGAGCACTATAATTGCGCTATGCAACTGATTATGACGCATGAAAACGCTGATTTTGACGCCATTGCTTCGCTGCTGGCAGCGCATAAATTGCATCCGCAAGCGACGACGTTGCTGCCGCGCCGGGTGAATCGGAATGTGGATCAGTTTTTGACATTGTATTGGGATGCACTGCCTTTTGTACGGCCGTCAGACTGGCACAAACGCAAAGTAAGTGAGGTGTTATTAGTAGATACCCATGCACTCAATTCAGTACGTGGGGTGGTCAGACGGCCGTTCGTCCACGTCATTGATCACCACACCGATTACCAGCCTCACGAGCGGTGGCGTTACCAGGTAGAAGCGGTGGGCGCGACGGTGACACTGCTGGCCGAACAGTTGCAGAGTTCCGGCCTGGCGTTGTCGGTGGAAGAAGCGACACTGCTGCTGCTGGGTATTTATGAAGATACCGGGGCGCTGACCTATGACACCACCACACCGCGTGATTTGCTGATGGCAGCCTGGCTGCTTGACCAGGGGGCAGTGCTGGCGGTGGCGCGCCGTTTTTTGAACCTGCCGCTGACGGAACGGCAGTTTACCCTGTATGACCAGTTGTTCACGGCCGTGACCTGGCATGATGTCTACGGTCAATCGGTAGCCATTACGGCCGTTACCGCGCCTGATGATTTTGACGAGGAAATTTCCGGTATTGCCCACCGGCTGCGCGAGGCGCTGACGCCGGCCGCCTTGTTCATGCTGGTGCAGTTGCAGCGAGATGTGCAGGTAGTAGCCCGCAGTTCCAGCGATAAGGTGGATGTGGGTGTGGTTGCCAAAGCGTTGGGGGGTGGTGGCCACAGCCGGGCCGCGGCAGCGCGGGTGGCAGGAAAGCCGTTGACGGCCGTCGTCGCTGATATTTTACGCACACTTCCCCAGGCCGTTAAACCGCTGGCGCAGGTGGCCGAATTAATGTCTTATGGCCTGCAAACGCTGCCTCCGCATGTGACGGTGGCCGAGGCTGCCGAAGTCATTCGCCGCTTTGGCTACGAAGGGTATCCGGTGCTGGACCCGGCGAGCAAACAAGTGGTGGGGCTGCTGACACGCCGCGCCGTTGACCGGGCGCTCAGCCACAATATGAACAATTTACCTATCAGCCGCATTATGAAGACGGGCACAGTGACGGTACGGCCGTCTGACTCCATTGACCATCTGCAACAGGTGATGCTGAGTGAGGGCTGGGGGCAAATTCCGGTATTGGCTGAGGGAGATCCGGGAACCAACGGCATCCCCATTGGCATTGTCACACGGACGGATTTACTTAACTACCTGTTCAAGCCCGGCCCGCGTATGGCTGAACCGGACATGCGCCAGTTGCTCATGGAAAAGCTGCCGCCGCTATTGTGGGCACTGGTCTGCGCGGTGGGGGAAGCGGCAGGCGAATTGGGGCTGCCACTCTATTTTGTGGGCGGTATTGTGCGCGACCTGCTGCTGGGTCAGTCCCCCACCGACCTGGATATGGTGGTAGAAGGAGACGCCATTCGGCTGGCGCGGCAGCTTGAACGGACGATTGGTGGCGAGGTTCACGCGCACGGCCGTTTTGGTACGGCGAAATGGACATTGGACACGGCCGTGTGGAGTGCAGTGGAGCAGAGGGGCGGAGGAGCGGAGGAGTGGAAGAGTGACAAAGGCCACCTCATCACCTCATCACTACATCACCTGAACACCCCATCATCAATAGATTTTGTCACCGCACGCACGGAATTTTATACAGAGCCTTCGGCACTGCCAGAAGTGACACATGGTTCTATTAAGCTGGATTTGCATCGGCGCGATTTTTCCATCAATACACTGGCGGTGCGGCTGGATGGCGCGTTTATGGGGCAGTTACTCGACTTTTATGGTGGGCAGCGCGACCTGGCACAGGGCATCATCCGCGTTCTGCACAGTTTGAGTTTTGTGGATGATCCCACGCGCATTTTGCGGGCGGTGCGGCTGGAGCAACGTTTGGGCTTTCACATTGAAGAACGCTCCGCAGAGTTGATTGCCAATGCGCTGCCGTTACTGGATCGTGTTTCCGGCTCACGTATTCGCCATGAGTTTGAGCTGGCTTTCCGCGAAGACAATCCTGCACTGGTGATGCGCCGGTTGGCAGAATTAAATGTTTTGGCCCATTTGCACCCGGCGCTGACATGGGCGGATGAGGATGCGGTTGCCTTTGGGCGGCTACGGCCGTTACTAACCGACCCCCTCTGGCAAAAGTTCCAGGAAGATGAGACGCCTGCCTTCCTCTATTTTGCCCTGTGGGCGACGCCATTAACGGAGCCTATCCAGACAGAACTGATGGATCGGCTGCGAGTGCGCAAGATGACCCGGCTGGATGTGCAGGCGTGTACACAGGCATGGGCGGCGTTGGCGCAGCTACCGCCGGACGCCCGCCCCAGCCAGGTGGAGAAAGCATTACGGCCGTATCGCCCCCGTGTGCTGCTGGTGGTGCGTGCCTTGCTGACAGATGAACGGTTGATTGATTTGCTAGAGCGGTATGTGCGCGAGTGGCGGGGGGTGCGCACGGCCGTGACCGGCCACGATCTGCGCGCTCTGGGCCTGAAACCCGGCCCCCGTTTTGGCGCGATTTTGGATGAACTGCTGGCGGCGCGGCTGGACGGCCGTGTGGCTGACGCAGCCGACGAACAGGCGCTGCTGGCAAAATTGATCACGGAAATTTAGGAGACAGCATTCACCAAATACATTACTGTTAGCCAATACCTATTTGCCGGCTACTGCTTACGTGGGGATGCTGATAGAGGCCTGGTCTTTCACGGCCGTACCCATCCCCTCCACCCGCGCCGTCAGAAAACCCAACGCCTCGTCGGCCGTACCATCCATGTAAATGTCCAGCACACGGCCGTGACTGGCTTCCGGTATGTCAATCACCCGCAACCACTCCGCCAGTCCGGCATCCTCCGGCAGCAGCCGCGCCAGGCAGTTCGGCGACTCCCGGAAAAACCCCCAATCAAAATAACTGCCCGGCATGTGCAAATGCAGCGGCAGCGAATAAATCTCCGACTCCACCAAATCCTGGAAAAAGTGAGTGCCATAGGAAAGCTCCGGCGGTTTCCCCTCTTTGGCCACGGCTACCTCCACCAGCACCTTTGTATTGTAAATGTCCGCATACGTTACCTTTACTCCCAAATCCAGGTTGGCGCTGCCCCATCGTCCCGGCCCAATCAAGATGAATGGCCGTCCCTCCAGCAACTTATTTAGCCGCCCAATGGCCCGCCCCAACTCCAACCGGGTCGCATTGTCAGGAATCTGATTGTATTTTTCCGGGTCCACAAAAATAATCAACTCCACCTGCTGCGCCAGCCCATCGGGAATAAGGCCCTGCGAAGCAAATAGAATGTCTACCTCCGGTACATCCTGAGGAATGGACACCACCTGGTCTTGACGATGGCTCAACGGGCGGCATTGCAGCACATTCAACTGATAGTCGGGATAGGGATATTTGGGCACAATGTCCACTGTAAATTCCACATCCACCGGCGTCTTGTATGTTTTCTCCAAACGCGCCAGGGCGGTGCGCATAAGAGAAACAAACTTCTGATCTTTGGTCAAGTAATCAAACGTCAAGACAAACCGGTCTTCGGCCGTCAGGCCACC
>CAYXUZ010000004.1:0-21850 GCA_964467705.1 uncultured Ardenticatenaceae bacterium
TGAAAATAATCAAAGATTACGCAGATTGCGCAGATAAAAATCGGTGTAATCTGCGTAATCTTTGATTTTTATAAATCATGGCGGGCTGTTGACCATGAACTCTCCTTATTTTAACTGGAGCTTCTGATTTAGAAACCACTCACCAATGGCCTGATGATCAGGTAATGGGGTAATTACGCAATGACCGAATTACTCAATTACCCCATTATATATGCGCTTCCAGCCAGTTTTCCACATCCGTCAGCATCTGTTCTTTGTGCAAATCGTTGTGTGATTCGTGGTAGCCGCCGGGGTAGATGATGAGTTTTTTGTCTGGCTGTTGCACCTGGGCGAAGAATTTTTTGCTCTCTTCCACATTCACAATCCGGTCAGCGTCGCCATGAATGAGCAGGAGCGGTGGCTGGAATTCGGCGGCGTGGGCCATGATCCATGCGGCCGTATCCATAAATGCCATCAACCAACCGGGCGACCCTTTGCCGTGATTGAGCGGGTCATTTTGGTAGGCCTGCACAACGGCCGTGTCCCGCGAAATAGCCTTACTGTCCAACCCCGTACTCACGCTCAAATCCGGTTTGATCTTCACCAACACCTTAGTGGCCGAGACCATCACCGGCGGGACATTGAGTTTGCCTACGGCGGGCGCGGAAGCGACAACGGCCGTCAGCCCCGCCGGGTAACGCAGCACATAATCGAGCGTCATGCAGCCACCCATACTATGCCCAAACAGGAAAAACGGCCGTCCCGGTTCCTGTTGCTGCACCAGCAAGACAAAGGCTTGCAGACCGTCGCGGAATTCGTCCCAACGGTTGATATGCCCACGCTGGCCGGGCGAACGGCCGTGCCCCACATGATCCAGCGCATAAATCACATACCCTTTAGGCACAAGATGGTTCACCACGTTCTGGTAACGGCCGCTGTGTTCCCCTAACCCATGCACAATGACCAACGTAGCGCGGGGCATCCCTTCTGGTTGCCACACCTGGTAATACTGCTCCACTCCGCCTGCCCCTTGAAATGTACCCTCTTCATGCTGCATAGCTGTTCCTCCTGTAAAAATAATCAAAGATTACGCAGATTTCGCAGATAAAAAATCGGTGTAATCTTTGATTTTCATATAAACTCCCCTATCCTAATTAAAGCGATAACCGGGCAATGCGCAACACGGCCGTAATCCTCTCATAAGAATTTGTTTAGCAAGCTGTTATCAGGTCAGGCCATACTTGCTATAACTTGAGCAGGTATTGAGGTATTGAGATATGGGGATATGATGGTTTAATATCCCCATATCCTTTTAATTGAACGAGGTTGGCGACATGTTAATCAAAAAACGAACGGGAATTGAAATCCCCTCATCCGAAATTACCCCCAAACATCTCTACCTTTCGCGGCGGCAGTTTATGACCGGGGCAGCCATTGCCACCACCGCCGGGTTGTTGGCGGCGTGTGGGGCTGGTAACCAGCCAGAGGTAGCTGGATCGGCTGGCATCGGGAATGGGGACACGGCCGTGTCTGCCACTACCGACGAACTAGGCGACCCCCTCAACACCTACGAACAAATTACCACCTACAACAACTACTACGAATTCAACACCACCAAAGATGGCCCCGCCCGCCTGGCCAAAGATTTCCCCACCTCCCCCTGGCAGGTAGAAGTCAATGGTATGGTTAAAAATCCCAAGACCTACACTCTGGAAGACCTGCTCAAATTCGATCAAGAAGAACGCATATACCGCCTGCGCTGCGTCGAAGCGTGGTCAATGGTCATCCCCTGGCAAGGATTTCCCCTTGCTAAACTGCTCAACGAAGTAGAACCTACATCCGACGCCAAATTTGTACGCTTTGAAACCATCTACGACCCCGACAATATGCCCGGCCAGCGCAGCCGCATGTTTCCATGGCCCTACGTGGAAGGGCTGACCGTAGAAGAAGCCATGAACGACCTGACTTTGCTGGCGACCGGGTTGTACGGCGAACAACTTATGCCCCAAAACGGCGCCCCCATTCGCCTGGTAATCCCCTGGAAATACGGCTTCAAAAGCATCAAAGCCATCATCAAAATTGAACTGGTGGACTATATGCCCACCTCCTTGTGGATGGCTACTGCTCCCAACGAATACGGGTTTTACGCTAACGTCAACCCAGAAGTAGATCACCCCCGTTGGTCGCAAGCCACCGAACGGCGCATTGGCGAACTCGGTCGCCGCGAAACCCTCATGTATAACGGTTATACTGAGCAAGTGGCCCATCTTTATCCAAACCCCAACTACGACACCAACTCAAACCTACGCGGCTCATAACCGGTAAGAGGAAATAATGACTCCTGTGACCCCAAAGATGACAAAAACTGGCCGGCTTGACCGCAAAACAACAGCCCAAATTCTGCGTGTGGGTACGCATATCTTATCTTTATACCCATTGGCGCTGCTTTTGCTGGATTATTACCGGAATAATTTGGGAGCCGACCCCGTGCGTGAAATTTTGCTGCGTACAGGAGAGCCTGCATTGGTGCTGCTGATTCTTTCGCTGGCTATCACACCGTTAACCACCTTATTTGGCTGGAAACAACTGCACCCGCTGCGCCGTATTTTTGGCTTATACGGCTTTATGTATGTGGGACTGCATTTCCTGACGTTTATCTGGCTGGATTATGGCCTTAACCTGGCCTACATCCTGGATGGTGTATTGGAGCAAAATTTTGTGTTGGTGGGTTTTGCTGCTTTTCTTCTGCTATTGCCACTGGCCATTACATCCAACAAGTGGTCACAGCGTAAGATGGGCAAGAAGTGGAAAACATTGCATAAACTGGTTTACATTATCATCTTGCTGGCATTGATTCACTTTTGGTGGCTGGTGAAAAATGTGTATTACATGCCCTTTCTCTATTCGGCCGTTGTTACCATTCTCTTGTTGTTACGCTGGCAACCTGTTAAACAAAAAGGGTTGCGCTTTCAGCGTCGTTACCGTAATTGGATGGCTAACCGCAAGACAAAACAAGTGGCCTGACTGGAACGTTTCTTTACACAAGCCGTATAGAGCGCAGTTAACGGCCGTACCCCTGGCAACATTCTCCTGACACGCTGGGGGTACGGCCGTTTTCTTTATCAGCGCGGAATTTGCCCAGTCTCAACCATCATCGCCTCTGTGCGGGGGTACGCCCAGGCCAGAAAGTCAAAAATCGCTTGCGTAGTTTCGGCGCTTAACTGACCACCCGTTCCACTACACAACGGCCGTATCTCCGCTGTGATGCCCGCCACCTGCCGCAGCAAATCCCGATACTCCACATAAAGCGGCTGCCAGGCGGCTGGCACATCCGTAAAACCAGGCGCTTGCAAAATCCATAAGCGCGTCCAACCATTAAACGTACCACAATCTCCTGGCTTGCCATTCTGCTGGAAAATGCTCATTTCGCTGTTGAAACTGCGAAAAGAATCCCGTACCTGCCCCAGATAACTCACAAAAGTGTCCACATTCCAGGGCTGGATGGGTGTTTCCGGGAAGGTATGGGCAGTGACCGGCGCGGCGGTAGGCGGTACGGGTGTGGCTGTGGCTGCCGGGGTATTGCTTGGGCGCGGCGTAGCCGTCTTCGTCGGGGTTTCCGTAATCGTCGGTGTTTCCGTGGGCGTTTCGGTAGGCGTATGGGTAGGAGTGGGAGTAGATGTCGGGGTATGGCTTGGTTCTGGGGTGGCGGTATGGGTGGGCGTTTGCGTGGGGGGCACGGCCGTGTCCGTTGGTACCGCCGTCGGTGTGTCTGGCATCTCTGTCACCGTCGCCTGGGCCACTGCGGTAGGCACGGCCGTTGCCGATTCCCCGGCATTGCCACAGGCAGCAAGCAAAAGCAAGAAGCCAATACTGATAAACATCCGGTACAGATATGATTTTTTAGTTTTCATGAAAAACTCCCTTTCAGCACTAAGTTAAACAGAAGCATATCATTACCCAATAACTCTGACAAAAACTCACCGCCACCATACAGTGGCAACAGGATTGTATTTTTCAACCACGCTACCATATCTGAGCCAGCATATAGAGCATGTAAAGCCCCCGGAGGCGGCACGGCCGTTAGCTTGACAAGCTATCGGCAAATTGCTTAGAATTCATTATCCTGAATCCTGGTTTCAGGAAAATTGTGTTCTTGTACCCTATAGTTCTTGGAGGCCCTTCATGAGTGTTATCAAAGTTTCTGCACGTTCTCGAACCGCCGCTGTAGCTGGGGCCGTTGCGGGTGTCATCCGCGAATCCCAAAAGGCTGAAGTACAGGCGATTGGCGCTGGCGCTGTCAATCAGGCTCTAAAGGCCATTGTCATTGCCAAAGGTTATCTGGCTGAAGAGGGAATTGACGTTTTATGTGACCCATCTTTTGTAGATGTGAGTATTGATGGGCAAGAGCGAACGGCTATTCGCATTGTGGTGGAACCACGTAGCCATTAACCCAATCAACAGTAAAACGGCTTTTATAGACAGGGACTTACGAAAAGGCAAGTCCCTTTTTTATTTCCCCAAAACCCCAAAGCCGACCCCATCGCTGGCTACGTTTGACGGATCAGTTACTTTTCGCCATGATCTCTGCCTGATGAGAGCCAGACGCATTATTCTGTTAATGGGATCTCTGCTGCTGTTAGCAGTAGTGGTTTGGGCGATGCCTTTTTCAGGCAATGTGTTCATTATGTTCGATGAGCCGGCTCAGGAATGGCCGCGCCTGTACCTGCAACCGGAATCACCCCGCCCCGGTGAGCAGGCTCTTCTGATTGCCCGTGATACCGTCCCCTGGGTGCATGTAAAATTACTGGTAAATGACGAAACTGAAGCTATTTTTACACAGGCGCAACAGACGCCCTTAGGCTGGGAATGGCAGTGGCGGTTTGTGGCCCCAGACACGGCCGTGTATGACCTGATCCTGTACCATGATTGTGACCGGGGCTGCCGCGAATGGGCGCGTAAATCCGTGAGCAATGTGGTGAACACCGCTCGCTACCCGGCCGTGCAAACACCCACTAAACTGTGCACCGTTTTCCCCTATGGTGGGCGTGACTGGCACGGCCGTGCCGCCTGGACAGTTGAACTCACCTATGCCCAGCAGGCAGATGCTCTCTATTGGGGGGTGGATGACGTGGCTCGCCGGGTAGCCGCCGCTGCCGGTCAGGGACATCGGGTGCTGCTGCGGGTGGAATACGACCAGGGGCAGACATTGCCACCGCCGGAGGATGAGGCTGCTTTAACAACCTATCTGGAATATGTACGCCGTCTGGCCCGTGACGACCGTTTTCGTGAGGTGTATGCTTTTATCATCGGTGATGGTTTCAACAGCCAGGAACACAACCAGCAAGCCCCAGATAACCCCATAACGCCAGCCTGGTATGCACGGGTGTTGAGTGGCTATCACACGGCCGCGACCAACCAGGATAATGTGTTGTCCATTGTTCGCGCCGAAAATCCGGGGCTGCGGGTGCTGGTGGGGGCCGTGCAGCCCTGGGTGGTAGATGAAGTATCAGGGGTACGGCCGTATGTCATTGACGCTCCCTGGCTCAACTACATGCACACCCTTGTCACCTTGTTGGATGAAACAGTGCAGGCGCGAGCCGCCGCCGGCATCCCCCTGGCAGCACCTGACGGCTTTGCCATTGACGCCCCCGGTAACCCCGAATCCACCAAAATGGATGGACTAAACCCCGCTTTAGAACCACAGACCGATTTGATTAGCACAACATGGCATGGGGCACAGTTGGGCTTTCGTGTTTATCAAGATTGGCTGGATATTATCAACAGCCAGGTAGGTACCCAGGGGTTGCCACTTTACATCATTGCCAGCAACACCTACGGGGCAGATAGTACAGGCCCCCCTGCCCAAACTTACCCGGATGGCTGGTTAACTCAGGCACTTGCTGAAATCCATGACCAACCGCAAGTGCAGGCACTTTGTTGGTTTGTAGATTATTTTCCCTACAATGACCAATGGGTAGATTTCAGTCTGACGGCGCCGGTGGGGAATATGACCATCGCTGCCGCCGAATTTGACGCGCTGCTGCAATTGGAAGAAACGAGTGGCGAGTAACGATTGGTTGATATGGAGGCAAACCTGATGAGAATAGCTATTATTGGCACTGGTAATGTGGGGCGGGCACTTGGCGATGGCTGGGCGAGAAAGGGCCATACCATCATTTTTGGTTCGCGTCATCCAGATGAGCAAAAAGCACAACAGTTGTTAACGACAATAGGTATGCATGGGCGGGTGGCATTGCCAGATGTGGCCGTGGCAGAGGCGGAGGTGGTGGTACTGGCAGTACCCGGCACGGCCGTAGCCAGCACCATCCCCACCCTCGGCAACCTCACCGGCAAAATTTTGATTGACGCCACCAATCCCATCGCCCCCGGTTTGCAGCTGGCAGTTGGCCACACAACGTCCGGCGCAGAACAGGTGGCGGCTCTGGCCCCCGGTGCGCATGTAGTCAAAGCGTTTAACACCACCGGCGCCGAGAACATGGCAAACCCCATTTATCACGGCGAGCCGGTCACCATGTTCATTTGTGGCGATGATGCGGCGGCGAAAACGGCCGTAACCCAACTGGCCCAAGACCTCGGCTTTGATGTGGCCGATGTAGGGGGCCTGAACAAAGCGCGTCTGCTAGAACCGCTGGCTTTGGTATGGATCAGCCTGGCTATCCAACAAGGCATGGGCCGCCATATCGCCTTCAAACTCGTCCACCGCTAATGGTTGGCAAAGGTCTAAACGATGCCCCTCTTCATGGAAGATAGAGCGTCTGATTCCCCGTTTGTGGAAAAAGTGTGGCGGGCGCAAAGTGACACGGCCGTTTGCTTTACCTCCCAGGCTGCCAGCCAATGGGAAATGGTGGTGATTCGGTACCAGGGCCAAACCAGCCTGACCATCCGTGGGCCGGAGACGGTCGCCTCCCTTGCCGAAAGCCCCCCCGATGCCGAGTTTTTCGGTATAGCCTTCAAGCTGGGCACATTCCTGCCTGGTTTATCGTTGCGCCAGCGCCTCAACCGGAATGACCTGACCCTGCCCGGCGCGACGAGCCAATCTTTCTGGCTCAACGGTTCCATCTGGCAATTCCCGGATTATGAGAACGCCGACACCTTTGTCAGCCGCCTGGTGCGGGAAGGTTTGCTGGTGTGTGATCCGGTGGTTACGGCCGTGTTGCAGGGCCAACTAGCAGATTTATCCCCCCGCGCTATCCAATACCACTTCCTGCAAGCCACCGGCCTGACACAAACAACCATTCAACAAATTGAACGCGCCCGCCTGGCCATGTTTCTCCTGCAACAAGGGAAGCCAATCCTTGATACGGTTTTTGAAGCCGGTTACTATGACCAACCACATCTCACACGCTCCCTGAAACGCTTTACGGGGCAGACGCCGACCGACATCATCCGCGCCACACCCACCTGAGTTGTTTGCGTTTTTATACAAGACAATCCTCTATTGTTGCTTTATGATGACCCCATCAACTACAAGTAAAAGGAAAGCAACATGAGAAAAGTTATTGTTTCCACAATGGTGTCACTGGATGGTGTGAAGGAAAACCCGCAGCATTGGTCTTTTGACTTTTGGAGCGATGAAATTGCTCAATATGCCTATGCCCAACTATTTGCCACAGACGCACTGGTGATGGGAAGACTGACGTATGAAGGTTTTGCCGAAGCCTGGTCGGCTCGTGCGGGCGCGGATGCGTTCGCTGATCGCATGAACAGCCTGCCCAAGTTTGTGGCTTCACGCACGGCCATAGAACCGTTGACGTGGAATGCTACGTTAATTCAAGGCGATGTGGCTACGGCCGTTGCCCAACTCAAACAGCAACCTGGCCTGGACATTTTGCAGTATGGCTATGGCGAACTGACCCATACGCTCATCCAGCACGGGTTGGTGGACGAGGTGCGATTGCTGGTCTACCCGGTTGTGGTAAACAGTGATGGCCGCATCTTTGAAAAACTGGACAAAACGGCCTTCAAACTGCTGGAAAACAGGAGCTTTGCTTCCGGCGTAGTGGCCCTGCACTACCAGCCTATGCAGCCCACATCCTAAAATTTGACCCTGCCCAACCAGGATGATAGAATTCCGCCCGTTGCCCTCATCGTCTAGGGGACCAGGACGTAAGCCTTTCAAGCTTAAAACCGGAGTTCGAATCTCCGTGAGGGCACAAATAGACGGACAAGAACCGCTGCTGCTGAGGAAGCCAGCGGTTTTTTTTATTCCTGCTGGGATGCCCCTCATCGCCGGAATACAAAGAGCCTTGCTGTGCAGCAAGGCTCTTTGCGGGAAGAGGAGAAAAAGGAGGATATGGGGATAGATGCAAAATAATTGCTTGTGGTTAAACCATTCAACTATACTTGTTGTGAGATTAACAATGTTTCTTAGGGGTTACTTCTCCACGTCAATAGGAGTGTACGGATGGGCTATGATTACAACAATAGGACTTGTGTACCCGTTTTATAAGCGGTGGCAATCATGACAGCAAGATGTGAACGATGTGGCCGACCGCTGCTGCCAGATGATATGGTTTGCTGGCAATGTGGCGCATATCTGGCACGGCCGTCACCCTCCCCCACGGCCCCCCCTGCTGCCCCAACTGACGGGCTGGCGTTACCAGCCATCTCCCTACCCACATTGGCATATCTGGCGGTGGCTACGGCCGTTACCCTCTTGCTGCTCCTCTGGTTCATGCACACCCTGGCCCAACGCCCCCTGGTGCAAACTGACCTGGATGCCCCCAAATTGCCGGGCTGGACGGCCGTAACCGATCCCGACTATCACTATACCCTCAAACTGCCACCCGATTGGGAATGGGTCTTGGCCTCACAGCCAGAGCCTTTTACCGAAAGGCTGCGCACCCCTGCCACGGCCGACACCCTAAACGCGCTGGCTGCGCCGTTCGGTGGCCTGACCCCACAATTAGTCGCCAATGCCCCGGCGGATAGGGCCACAAACGGCCGTATCTCCACTACCCCGCCATTCCTCTTGCTCGTGGGCATTGGTAATAGCCCCTCTACGGCCAACGCCCTGTTTACGACCTTGCAGGTGCAGCCCACAGTGGCCGATGTGGAGCGCCTGCCTCATTTTTTAGGGTATGAGCAGATAGTTTATGAGCAAAATCTGATGGCCGATGGTGTGGCCTGGCAATGCCAGGTGCGCCTGCACCCCAACCAGCAACCTTATTATTGGGTAGCCGGTTGTGGGCCGGCCGAACAGGCGGCAACTAATAGACAACTCCAATACATTCAGGAGAGCTTTCAGCCATTATCCCCCTGAGATCAATTCCCGCTTATGTGGGAATGACAGGAGACCTCTGGGCGTCTCTTGTCCGGCAGGTTATACCCAATCAATGACGGCGTGGCGCTGAACAATGAGGAGACGGCCGTCCGCCAGCCGCAAGGCCACGCAAGCCGGGTCGTAATCTGCCACGGTACCGGTCAGGGTTTCACCATGCCGCAAGACCAGGGACACGGCCGTCTCGTTTTGCATCGCCTGGCTGATGAAATGGGTGAACTGCTTACGCGAGCGGGCATTATGCCAGTGGAACTCTGCCGGGGGACGGCCGTAATAGGCCGCCAATTTCTCGATCAACGTTTCGTCCGCCACCGCCCGGTACTGTTTTTCGGCCAAATTTGCATCCCCCACCTTCTCCGCGCCCGCCGCATGCGCCACTTCATCAATGGGCGTCCCGCCTTGCATCGCCCGCAGGTAACGTAAATGATCTGAAAGGCTCATGGCTCACTCCTGTAATCGGTAACCGATTACCGAATAATAGGCAATGCCCAACTTTTGCAGCGTTGTCTCCACGCCGTCGGGCTGCTGGATGGTGATGGCATAAGGGGAAAAGCCGGTAACACGGCCGTGCTGCACCGAGCCGTCAAACAAGGTAAAAGCGATTTCGTCGCCTGCTTCTTGCCGTGCCTGTAAATACTCCGTTTCGTAGCGGTCAACAGCTTCCGGCGTCACCGCCCGTTTGCTCTGATTCTCCGCCGGTTGCGTCTCTTTGTAGGCCATCCAGGCCCTCTGGTATTCCAGGATGAGGGCACTGGCTTCGTGCAGGTTTAATTCGGTGAGTGGCTTGCCTGCTTTGTCCGTCACGGCCGTTTCGTCATCCCCAATTTTGGCGGCTAACAACAGCGCGTGTTCAATCTGGGACGGCCGTGCCGGAGGAATGCGTTTCTCCTTTTTTTGTTTTGGCGGTTGTGGGTCTTCCATCTCCTTTGGCTTTTTGGGCTTTTCCACTCCCGGTCTGGAGCGTGGTGGTGACGAGGAAACAGAGACCCAATTAATATCAGCCTCGCTTACAAACAAGGCCCGCGCCAGTTTGGGCATATCGGCCGTTTTAATGCGTTCCCCTTTTTCATAGGCGGCTATTTGTTTGATGGGCACACCCGATTTGGCTGCCAACTGGCCGGCCTTCATATTGCGCCGCTTGCGTAGGGTTTCTAAATTCTCAGGCATCTTTCTACCTCCAATCAAGATGTAGGCGACATTCCAAATCGCTCTATAAATCTATCAACTTTCACTGCCCCTGTCACCCCTTCACCATGTCACCGTTTCACCTTGTCAAGTATAATGCCGCCCGCATGTGGAAACGAGTTGGCCTCATCCTTCTAATTTTGCTGCTGGCGTTTGGCCTGCGGCTGGCGGCGCTTACCAGCCTGCCACCGGGCCTGACACATGATGAAGCCAATCACGGCCGTGAAGCCATTGGCATTCTGGACGGTATTTTACTCTTCTACTTCCCGCTCAACTACGGCAGCGAACCGCTCTACAGCTACGTCGTGGCCGGGTTCATGGCGCTGCTGGGCGAGGGGCTGCTGGCGCTGCGGCTGGTGAACGTGATGGCGGGCACGGCCGTGATCGCCGTCGTCTATGCCTGGGCTAACCGGGCATTTGATAGAAGGGTGGCGTTGGTCACGGCCGTGCTGCTGGCCCTCTCCTTCTGGCCGGTTGCCACCAGCCGCGAAGCGTTACGCGCCGGGCTGCTGCCCCTGTTTATGACATTAGCTGTCTGGTTTTTCTGGCGGTTGTTCGAGCGTCGGTCATTGGTCATTGGTCATTCGTCATTGGTCATTGGGTTTGGTGTGTGCGTGGCAGTGACGCTGCATATTTATCTGGCGGCGCGGGTAGCCTGGCTGCTGTTCCCGCTCTTTTTGCTCTATCTGCTGCTGGCGCATCGGCCTGCCTTTTGGCGCATGTGGCGGCCGACGCTGGCCGGGCTGCTGCTGGCGGCGCTGCTGGTACTGCCCATGTTCCTGTACCTGGAACGTTACCCCTATGCCCTGACGCGGCTGGACATGCTGGATAGGCCGCTCAACGATTTGCAGCAGGGGAACTGGCAACCAATGGCCCGCAATGTGGCCGGGGCGCTGCTGGCGTTTGTCTGGCCGGGGCAGGGCGACCAATTTCTGGCGTACAACATTCCGGGGCGGCCGGTGTTTGAGGCGGTCACGGCCGTGTTCTTTCTCATTGGTATCGCTGTTTGCCTGTGGCGCTGGCGACGGCCGTCTTATGCCTTTGTCCTGCTCTGGTTTGGCGTGGGCATCTTGCCTTCGCTCATCACCGGGGCAACGGCCAACACCACGCGCAATCTGGCGGCATTGCCCGCCGTGTTCATCCTGCCGGCCATCGGGTTTTGGGCGACAGCAAGCTGGTTTATGAAACGTTGGCCGCGATATGGACAAGTGGTCACGGCCGTGACACTCACTCTCTGGCTGCTTTGGGTCGGGGCGACCACCATCAACGATTATTTCATCCGCTGGGGGCAGTCGCCCGACGTGCGTGGTGCGTATCAACAAAATCTGGTGGCGGCGCTGGCTTATCTGGATGGCCGGGAGATAAACGGGCCGGTGCTGCTCTCCACCGTCTACCCCGGCCCGGCGCATGACCCGTCCATCGCCCTGGTGCTGGCCGGGAACGCCGATTTTCGCTGGAGCGACGCCCGGTATGCTCTCGTCCTGCCCGGCGGGCAGGAGACGCTGGCGGTCATTCCCACCTCCACGCCGCTGCATCCGGCGTTTGCGGCGCTGGCGCAGCCGCAGCAAACTATCCAGCTTCGCCCGGATGACTTAGACCCCTCATTTACGCTGGTGGAGTTGGCGGCGTTGGAAATGGGGGAATGGGACACGGCCGTAAACTTTAATGACGCGCTCACTCTACGCCAGGCTCGTTGGCTGGCCGATTCAGTGACACCCGGCGGTGCGGCCGAACTGCTCACCATCTGGCAGGTGCAAGACCCGGCGCGGGTGGGGCCAATTGTGCCGCCCGCCTTTACCACCGATGTGGTGTTGTTTACGCAAGTGCTGGCGGCAGACGGCCGTCCCCTGGCCCAACGCGACTCTCTGGAAGCGCCCTCGTGGGGCTGGCAGCCCGGCGACGTCATTCTGCAAATCCACACCATACCCATTCCCACTGATACACTACCCGGCGAATACCCGGCCATCATCGGCATGTATGACCGCGCTTCAGGCGCACGTCTGCCCGTCTGGAATGAAGCCGGTGAGGCGGTAGATGATAAGATCACCGTTCCTCCTCTGGTTGTCAACACGCCTTAATTTGGCATTGCTTTCTGCTGGAATTCAGCCCAGAGGGCACGGTAGGCGTCGGCGGCAGCGGAACGAGGAGCAAAGGCGGGCAGCGGCTGGCGGTGCAAACCCATTTGTTCAATTTGGGAGAGGGCAGGGATGGGGGTGTGCAAAATGCGGGGATATTGTTGGTAAACGGCCGTAGCCACTTCCCGGTGCAGCTTGCGGCGAGTATCCACCATCGAGAGAAAAGTGTAAATCTTCTTGTTATCAAACCCCTGCTTTTCCATAAAGGCCAGCATTTGGGCATAGGCGTTGGTGGCGAGGGTGGTAGGAATGAGGGGGATCAGCAAACGGTCAGCTGCGGTGAAGATGTTTTCGGCCAGCAAATTGAGGGTTGGGGGGCAGTCTAAAAAGATGTACGCATATTCCTCTCGCAGGGGATCGAGGACGCGGCTTAAGCGTTTGGTGGGACGCTTTTTGTCGCTAAAGGCCACATCCAGACCGCGATAGCTGAGATCGGCGGGGAGCAGATCGAGATGGTCGTAATCTGTACCTTTGATGCTGCGGGCAATGGCGTCGTGGGCGGTGCGAAGCTGGCGGGCGTCTTTAACCACTTTGGGTTTGATACGGAAATAGAAGGAGCTGGCGCCTTGTGGGTCTAAATCAAACAGGAGGGTTTTGTAGCCGCCTTGAGCGACCAGATAGGCCAGGTTGACGGCCGTAGTCGTTTTGCCCACGCCGCCTTTGTGACTGTAGAGGGCGATGACGGCCGTCATTTCGCCTCCGCCTTAAAAAGCTGTTTGAAGAGATGCTGGTTTTCGGGGGTGGCAAATTGGGTAAAGGCGTCGCTGAATTTTTCTCTGGCCTGCTCCCGCTGTTGGTGCAGATGGGCCACCAGCGCCCCCACAGCCAGCAGCGTAGCGCGAGCGGCGGGTAATGGCAGTTCGTCAGCCAGGCGCAACAGGTAGGCTTCTTGTACATGCAGGTCGTTAATGTCACCCAGGTTGGTTTGCAATGTTTTCAACTGGCCGATCAACAATGCCATTTCTTCGGGTGAGAAGAGAGTGACAAAAAATTCCAGCAGATAGCGCAGCTTTTTACATTCAATGCGTAAGGCATGCATTTCGGCTTCTTCGCCGTTGAGCAAGATTTTTTGACCCTGTTTGATGATGCGCCGGTAGCGTTTGTAGATGCGCTGCTGGGCCAGCGGCAAAATAGGGAGGGCGTCTGGATTCGGGTCAGGCGTGTTTAAGAAGGTTTCCCAATCAGCCATGATTTGTTGGTAGGTGGGAGAGTGGAGGGCGGCGACGGCCGTGCGTAAGGCTTTCTTTCGTTTCCGCTGCAAATGGGCAAAGAGGGGGGCCATCTTTTCTTGCATGAAGTCAGGCAGCATGGCCCGGTAAACAGGTTCGGCCAGTAAATAAACATCCAGATCACGCAGGTCGTTTGTCCATTGGGCAACGGTTTTCAGGTCAGCGCGGAAACGGGCTACCTCAGCAGCGGGCAATACGTCCTTGAACTGGCTGATGGCGGAACGGGTACGGCGCAATGCCACGCGGAAATCATGCAAGAATTCGGTGTCTACATCCTGGGGAATATAGGGAGCGTTGGTCTGGATGATCGCCAGTTCGGCTTGCAACAACTGTTTCAAGGTAGCCAGCGCTGGCACGTTGGGGTCAAGGGTCAGCCGGGGTTTGGCGCTATAGTTGCCCGGCTCTTTGCCGACGGCCGTTAAAATCCGTTCGTAGATTTCTAGGGGAGTAATGGCCGTGGCTCCGCGTTCTATCAGCCATTCCCCCACCTGTCCCGTCTCGACTTCATAACCGCGCAGGGACAGCAGGCGGGCACAGGTGAACAGAGGGGGAGCGTCAGGAGTAGACGGCCGTACAGTTTCTACCACCAATCGGGCTACCGTTTTCTCGTCTTCATTTAACACACGGTAAGGGGCGTGGTGGGTATAAACTTCGGCCTGCGGCAGCAAGGTACGCACGTCTAACAGCGGCGCCAGCCGTTCTTTTATTTCCCCTTCCGGTAAATTCCAGGCAAAGGTAGGGCGTTGGCGCAACGACACTTTAGGGCTATTTGTGGCCGTCGCCAGATCAGTTAGATAAATGGTGCGCTGGTTTCCCACCAGCGCCAACGACTGCTGAAATAACCGCCAGTCAAATGAATCATAATAGGCGCCATGGCTTTGGTGGGCTGCTTCTGGCACGACAGTGAACAAACCGGAGGCGATCCCGGCCTTGCCAAAAATCTGTGAATTATCTGGTAAACAATATAACAATTGCTTTGTCATCATGGGCCTGGCCCGGTGTTCACTTTTTCTTTGCTTTTTTGGACTTTTTCTTACCCTTTTTCTCTTTCTTCTTTTTCTTTCCCTTCTTGTCCTTCTTCTTTTTACTACCGTCTTTGTTCTTTTTCTTCTCTTTCTTATCTTTCTTTTCTGCTGCTAGGGCTATGGCTGGCAGCGTTTCAATCGTGACGGGAATAGTGGGGGGGACGGCCGTTTCCGCCGTCACTATCAACTCTTCAGGGAAAATGGCGAGACGGCCGTTGCGGAAACGCCCCCGCCATAACTTCACCTGATTTTCCGTCAGCCCGCTTTTAGCTGCCGCTTCCGCCAGCCTGGCTCCATCGGCCAGCGCCAGAATCGCCAGCGCCCGCTGCCCGTGTGGCGCTTCTCCGGTGGCCACCTGTTCACACGTGGCCCGCTCTACGGCCGTTAAAATCAACTGCTCATTCTGCTGCTCGTCCATATCATTTCCTTTGTGGTGGGGAGGCCGGAGATTAGGAATTGGAGATTGGGAGATTACCCTTTCACCCCTTCTCCTTGTCACCCCTTCACCCGCTCACCTATCATATCCCATCTCTCAGGAGAGGGCACGTCATACAGTGGCCGCCACCGCGCCCTTTACCCAGTTCAAAGCCGTCAAACGTCAAAACCTCAATGCCCGCATCACGCAGCTTTTGATTGGTATAGGTATTTTTGGAGTAGGCGATGACCACACCCGGTTCCAGTGCCACCACATTATTGCCATCGTCCCACTGCTCACGGGCGGCCTGGTAATCGTCGCCACCGGTGGTGATGACGCGCAGCTTTGCCACGCCCAGAGCATCGGCCACCGCATCCAGGAAATCAGTTTCGCGGCGCACATCAAAGGTGCCCGACTTTTCGCCAGGGCGCACACTGTATGCCTGAATTTGCGACACTACTTTGGGATAAATGGTGACAGCATCACGGTCTAACATGGTGAAGACGGTGTCCAGGTGCATGTGCGCCCGGTCGCGGGTAAGTTGAGCCACAATGATGCGTTCGGCCGCTTCTTTTTTGAAGAGGGCGCGAGCCAACTGTTCCACCATTTGCACAGTGCTGCGTTCGCTGACGCCAACCAGCACCGTCTTGTTGCCAATGGGCATCACGTCGCCGCCTTCTAACGAAGCGCGGCCAAAATCTTCCAGGTCAAACTGATCATCGTCTCCGGCCGGCGGGTACCAGAACTCAAAGCCGGCGCCGCGAAACAGAGGATGGAAACGATAAATGAGGCCCGCATGGATAGCTTCCTGGTGGCGAGCATGCCAATACATGGGGTTTACGGACACGCCGTTGTAAATCCAGCAGGAGGAGTCACGGGTGAAGAGGGTGTTGGGCAGAGGGGGGAGGATGAATTCGTTGGTGGCCGTGGACACGGCCGTGAGCGACCACCTGCTCATTTCATCCAGGTTCAATCGGTGAATTTCTGCCCGTGCCAGTCCACCGATCAGGTGCTGCGCCAGACGTTCCGGCGGCATTTCCATCAGATAAGCGCGAAACTCATTCACCAATGAGACACCCACAGTTAATTCCGACACTTCACGATGGATGATGCGCCGCCGCACCGCTTCACTCAGCGCCAGGGTTTCGGCCAGCAGTTCTTCCAGGTAATATACCTCCACGCCCCGGCTGCGCATGATCTCCACGAAGGTGTCATGTTCTTGCTGGGCGCGCTCCACCCACAACACATCATCAAACAATAATTCATCATGGTTAGAGGGAGTCAGGCGGCACAGGCTCAGGTCGGGCCGGTGTACCAGCACCTTACGCAAAACGCCCACCTCGGAATGAACGCCAAATTGTGTCATGTTATACCTCGTGCGATCAGAACCAACCTGCCGAAGTATAACAAAAACCCGGCCTGCACATCAGACCGGGTTCACAAAAACAGATCGTTATGAGAGCCTAACGTACTGCTACTGAGCGGATTCCGCTTCTGTGGCGACAACACCTGATTCGAGCAATCTTGGCTGGTAAATGGAACCATTTTGCTTGTACCGTATTTGCCCCCAATCCCCTGCTGTCTCTTGCGGGTCCTTTACTCCCGCCTCTTTAATTACTCTTTCAATGGCTACCTGACAATACTGTTCATTGTTATCTATCAGGATACAGTTGCGGTTTTCGGCCAGGGCGGCTACGGCCGTTGACCCACTGCCCCCGAACGGATCAACGATCAACCCATATTCAGGACTTAACAAGCGAATAAAGAAAAGGGGTAAATCTATCGGAAACACCGCCGGGTGCTGTTTGTTTTTACCCACGACAGCACTGGTAAGCACATTGCTTGGCAAAACCGTTTCCTTGCCCACCCACCGGGACACATCACGCCCAAAGCCGCTGTCATTAACTGAATTGTGGCGGCTTAAATCATTTTCTCCCAGATTACTTAACCGTGTTTCCGCCCAATCCCCTATCGGCACCTTGACCGCTTCCGGGTTAAAAAACGGTTTTTTATCCTTTGCCAGATGAAAACAGTATTCCCAACCATCGCGCAAACGGGTAGGCCAATAACCGGGCATCGGGTTCGTCTTGTGCCAGAGATAGTCGTCTATGGCATACCATCCCTTTTCACACAATGCCTCCACCATATGCCATACATACCGGTGACGAACGCCATTAACTACCCGGTCTTTGATGTTGATAACCAGGCTGCCTGTTGGTTTGAGTGCCTCATAGAACGGCTCGTGGAAGGTCAAAAACCATTGGGCAAAATCATCAGGGTGTACGCTGTCATAATGCCGCCGCCGAGCGTCTGCATAAGGGGGCGATGTGACAATCAGATCTACTTGCCCCTTCAAATCACGTAGCATCTGGCGGCTATCATCACAAATAACGGTGCAAGAAACATCAAGGCCATTTGAGTTCTTTTTGAGTAATGTTTTTCGCATCTATCTACCTCTTCAACTACAAAAAAAGCGCACTAATTTGTGAGGATCATGGAAAATACCAGCTTCATCTAGCAAGCCTTTTTGCCGACAAGCAGCGCCAAACGATTCCAACACAGCTTCTGGAATCTCAATTTCTGAAGATAAATCCACCTGCGCCTGCATCTCAATCAGCACATCCAACACCAACGTCATGATCTCTTCATAGGTGTAGTTGGCAAAAAAGGGCCAGAGAAAATCAGAGAGCCAGACTTCGGTATTGTGTGAATACGGCCGTTTTGTCCTTTGCTCCACCTTAATGTGCCGTTGCCCTTTGTCCATAGTAATAGCAAAGACACAACAGTAAGGGCCAACCCGATTTTTATCGGTATTGGCCATCACTTCCAATGCCTGAATCGCTTTCGGCCAATCCTGCCCACCCATTGTATTACGACGATTTTTAACCGAGACGTACAAACTGAGTGGTTTCGTTTGTGAATCAGCACACTCTATCACGGCGTTAAAATCGGCTTCGGCCGCGCCAATATCGGAGACAGAACGGAAACGGCCGCTGGCAACTGTGCAATCAAACAGCAAAAATTGGTAACGCCAGCCAGAGTTCATTCGCCCTTTTTGTACCATCCAGTTACGGAACTGCTCCTGGCCAACTGCCCGGTAATCTTTTGTATGCACCTGATGAGCAGTGGAAGCCGGGTCGCCACAATAACGTTTGAAGTAGCTAAATAGCTTCTTGCCAGTTTTTTCGTAGATGGCCTCTTTTTCAGCCTCCGTCGCCTCATCCGGGATGGATAGAATTTCGCGGCTTGATTTTTGGTTGGCCTGACGAATCGCTTTGCGTACCATCTGCTCCATTACTTCATGAGCGATCTTGCCGGTATGTGGCGCCAGCGCCGCAACATCCATCAACCCATGCTCTTTGCTTTGGGGATCATCAATGCGCGGATATTGTTGTGGTGTGATTTTCATGGCGTCCTTTACCTGTTGGGAATAATACGCCACTTATTCTAGCAAATTTGTTCGGATAAGGGTACGAAAAAGCCCGACTTATTCGATCTCTGGTAGGCAACTGTTAACAAATACGTTAACATTCTTACATGGATTAGGCTACTATGATGAGAATGTTCAAGAAGACATCTGGCTACATATGATTAAAACACACAACGAGATGGTCAATAAGTGGATGGAAGACCCTGACTTCAAGCAAGAATATGACGCGCTTGAGGCTGAGTTTGCCCTGTTTGATGAATTGCTGCGAGCGCGCAAAGAAGCAGGACTGACCCAGGCAGAAGTGGCCGAAAGAATGGGTACAAAAACATCGGCTGTAGCTCGCCTGGAGGCTGGCGGTGGCAGCCAAAAACATTCCCCTTCCATCGCCACCTTACAAAAATATGCGAAAGCAGTTGGCGGCCACCTGGAAATTCGGCTCGTTCGTGAATGATTCCTTCCTTCGAGGAGTATGGGAAACTGGCACCATGTGCGGGACACGAGGGATGTCTCGCTATGCTGCCTCGCTATTCGGCACATTCAAATGGCAAAGGAAATTCAGAAACCGATTCACTCCCCCTTTGAAACGTCTCTACCGTTTCGTGTGGGAGTAACGGCCGTGCAGCAACCATGTATATCCTGTCCTCCTCGTTAAAAACTATTCGTTTCATTCGATAATCGAACAATTGGAGCAAAGATTCAACGTTGTCTTCAATCAGCACCCCTTGATAGTCATTATCATTAACAGATGTGATTAGTTCGGACAATAACGGCAAATTTTCCGGCCAACTTTGAATCTCCTGTACGTTTTCACTGGATATTTCTTCTATCCACAGAACTACCCGATCAGGCTTGTATGGTGTACCTTTCTCAATTCTATAATTGTTCAAAAGATCGTAAGTTGCAGCTACCTCGTCAATGACATATGGTAAATAACTGTAATAAATAACGACTATTTTGGGTGTAGGCCCATTGACCTTAATCACATAGCTTGGCCCACCATCGCTAAATTCTACGGAATCATCAAATTCATAAATAGGATCACTTGTCCAGTTGAAACCATCCCCTTCAATTTCAAAAAAACCTGTATCTGCAATGGACTTGAGAAGGGAACATATTTGACCTGGTGAGAGGAATACCTGCTTAAACGTATATCCAGATCTATCTTCATAGAAACCAAAGTCGCCCTCACGAAATAAAACTTGCCCATCAGAATACAGAACCAGGTTGGGTGTATTCCGACCTAGATAATCCAGGATTTGGTCACCACCGTCGCCACCTGACATTCCAAATTGGAGGATGACTTGTTTTGTTTTCCCCGGCATAGGTGATGGTAACAGTATTGGGGTATAAGAGGATGTTGGTAAAGGGAAATCTGTGGGGACGGCCATAACCGTCAATGTTGGCAACGGTGTCGGAGTTGGGGTAACAGTGGCGACTGTCACGGCCGTAATACTCGCCTCTATCTCGCTGGTTGGCTGCACAACAGGTGTCGTCGTCACTGGTTCTTTGGTTTCCACCACCACCGCCTCACCCGCATAACAACCCGTGACCATGAGCAAGGATAAAATGGATGTCAAAAGATAAACTCGAATCATTCTGGCTGCCTCCAAAGGCGAATATCTCTGAACTCTATCTGGCAGGAGACCAGACAGGGCAAAACAACGAACAAACTACTGCTCACCGTTTTCATTTACAGGTGTGAGGAAAAGAATGCCTAAATCGTTTTCTTGATTATACCCAACATAAGCGATTGCATTTGCCTCTGGCGAGTAAGACCAGAGCCAACTCCCCGTATCAGTAGTCGGATAAAACGGTACTGCTGAGGCCACCAATCGCTCCACCGGCGTATCCTTGCTCAAAGCTACAAAATAAAGTGAAGCTTCGCGTAAATCAAAGAGATTATCATAATCTTCCACGGGAAGTATAGGGAGGACAGCATGATCAAAAATGTATATCCCTGTTCCCCCTCTATCCCACTGAAACATGCCAAATTTGTTACTTACCGCTCTTGATTCCAATGTTTCAAGTTCCAAAACGTGTAAAACATAATCCTCTTCGTTGAAAGATTCATAAACTGGAGAACCAACAAAAGCCAACTGTTTTCCATTAGGACTAAATTCAGGAAACAATCCGCTAACGAAAAAATTATCAACCTGTGTAATTGAGTAAAGCGCGCTAACAACGGCGCTATCTGTCGTGACTAAATAATGAGTATATTGACCCGGCATTCCAGGGAATTGTACGCCGACCACAAGCCATTTATCAGCTTGAGACCAATCTGCATAGGAAGCAGACGCAACAACCTCTTCAAGTTTCTGCGGGTTAGAACCATCAATAGAAGCCAACCACGTATCGCCATCACCTGTTGTGAGGGGTGTAAAAACAATATAGTTATTTGTTGGTGATTCCAACAACTTGAAACGTCCCGGACATACTTCATTCCAAGTACCTTGATCTGCCGGGCAGAGATTTAGTTGTTGCCTCACATCGTCGCTTACTCGGCTTTCAGGGGGGGCGACTGGCGACTTTTCACCACTTGTAATGTCATACCGCCACCAAGACCACTTCCAGTGTTCAGAAGAGTTGTAATCCTGAATAGCGTAAATCAAGGCCTTGCCGTTTTCTTCCCAGGCAACATACCGCAATGTGACAGTCGAGCTAAGTTCTTGTATAGAAACGTACTCTCCTGGCAAGAATTCACCTGGTGTGGGCGTTGGTATTTCCTCAGTTGCCTGACTTTGAGGGGTTTGTTCTTCCAACACAACTGATATTTCAACAGTTAGGGTGGGTGGTGCCGTCGTTAGCAGTGATTGAGTTGCAATCACGGTCACGGCCGTCACACTCACCTCTATCTCCCTGGTTGGCTGCACAACAGGTGGTGTCGCCGCTGGTTCTCTGGTTTCCACCACCACCACCTCACCTGCAAAACATCCCGTTACCACGAACAAGAGAGCGATGCTCCACCAAAAATGCACTTGTCTCATTATTTGCATGACCTTTTTGGAAACCAATCCAATTATGCATCATTATCCGTGAAAATCCGTCTTATCCGTCCCCTCCGTGATCCTATGATCCAATCGTAATCGCAATCGTGTGCGGTTCGCCGACATAGTTACTGTCCTTCACCACGATGAGCCGCAGCAGGTAATCG
>CAYXUZ010000004.1:21860-22596 GCA_964467705.1 uncultured Ardenticatenaceae bacterium
GCGGCAGCGCGTCGGCGTGCAGCATTTCCAGCGGGCCATTGATGACCGGCGTGTTGTGCGTGTCGCCCAACGTCACCCAGTCGTAATTGCCATCCCCTTTGGGGGTGCCCAGTTCAATTTTGTAGAACTGCACCACCTGGGGATCAAAATCGGCCGTACCCACAATGGGCATGATACCGCTCACCTTCTCCCCCTGCGCCGGGCTAGTGATGCGGTAAACGGCCGTCCGGTTGGGATCGCGGGCCAGCGCCAGCAAGTCTTCGGTGCAGGTTTGCGTGGGCAGCAGCGGCAGGTTGTGTGCCTGCGCCCATTCGTGGGCCGCTTTCAGGCTCTCCGGGTTGCGCGGCGGGGACAGGAAAAGCTGCGGCAGCGCGTCGGGTGGCAGAACGGCCGTGTCTGTCCCCTGGGCAAAGTGACAAAATAGCTGCGGCGGCGGAGCGTCTTCGTCTACCGGTTGGGCGGCTAAAACCTCAGCGGGCAAGGGAGGGAGGGGCACGGCCGTTGCCCGCCACACCGCCGGTTCAATTTGCTCCCATCGTACCAGACTCGAATCAGGCGTTGGCGCGTCAGCAGCCATCTCATCCACCAGGAACCACTCCTCACCTGATGGCGCACACTCCACCGATCCGATGGCAAGGATGGTGATGGCACACAACGGCCGTTTCTCCAACCCATCCGGCGGTGTAAATTCGCGTGGCCCCTCCACGCCCAATGTGGACAGGAGATCGTAGTTGCC
>CAYXUZ010000004.1:22669-27221 GCA_964467705.1 uncultured Ardenticatenaceae bacterium
AAATCGCGCCACAGCGGCGCAGCCCCCGTCAGCCCAGAGATGTTCACCATTTCACTATTGTCCGTGTTGCCCGTCCACACCCCCACCACCAGGTCAGGTGTGTACCCCATCGTCCAGTTATCGCGGAAATCATTGGTCGTGCCCGTTTTGGCCGCCGCCGGGAAAGGCAGCGCCAGCGGATTATCCCGCCCCATCGCCGCCATCCGCGCCGCATCATCATCCAAAATATCGCTGATGAGGAAAGCCACGCGGGGATCAAGCACCTGCTCCCCGGCCACCGGCGGCTGCTCAAAAAGCACCTCACCATTGCTCTTTTGCACCTGCAAAATGGCAACCGGCGCCACTTTTTGTCCCTCATTGGCAAAGACACCATACGCAGCGGCCATGTCCAACGGCGTTACTTCACCGCCGCCCAATGTCAGCGACAGTCCATACGCATTGGGGTCATCGCCCCAGGTGGTGATGCCCAGTTGCCGGGCAAATTCCATGAACCGGGGCACGCCAATGTCTTGCAGCGTCAGGATGGCGGGCACGTTGTAACTGTTGGCTAAAGCGGTACGCAGCCGCACCGGGCCATGATACGCGCCATCGTAATTGACCGGCCGATAACTGGTGCCGTCAAATTGGGGATATTTCACTTCCACATCCCATAGCAGGTCAGCGGCCGTCCAGGCGGGTGTCTCGTCACCCACCGGCGAGAGGGCGGCGGCGTAGGTGAGCGGTTTGATGGAGCTGCCGGGCTGCTGCGGCGAGAGGGTGACGTTGACACGGCCGTCAATCACATCATTGTGATAATCCACACTACCCAACATCGCCAAAATTTCGCCATTGTTCGGGTTCAGGGCGATCATGGCCGCGTTGGTCAGATTATGCTGCGGGTCAATGGAATCCACATGCTGCCGCGCTAACTGCTCGGCCAGCCGTTGGTAGTTCAAATCCAGGCTGGTAGTCACGCGCAGGCCGCCGTTGGCCACCATCTCCGCGCCAAACATCTCTTCCAACTGCTGCCGGGCGTAAACGGCAAAGTGGGGCGCGGTCAGGCTCACTTCCTGCGCGGCAAAGGTGAGCGGCTGCTGGTACGCATTTTCGGCATCCGTCTGGGTGATGAATCCCTCGCTGACCATCAGGTTGAGTACCAGCCATTGGCGCTCTTTGGCCGCTTCCAGGTTGCGCAGCGGGTCCAGGTCTACCGGGCTTTGGGGCAGCGCGGCCAGCAGGCTGGCTTCGGCCAATGTCAGGCTGGCGGCCGGTTTGTCAAAGTAGGTCTGCGCCGCCGCTTCAATGCCGTAGGCCAGATTACCGTAGTAAATTTCGTTCAGGTACATCTCCAAAATTTCATCTTTGCTGTAATCCCGGTTCATGATCCAGGCCAGGATGATCTCTTTGGTTTTGCGGTTGTAGGAGACTTCGGTACGTTCGTCGTAATCGAAGGCCAGGTGGCGGACGAGTTGTTGGGTGATGGTGGATGCGCCCACGGGACGGCCGTCCCGATTCCGCAAGTTGGCAATCAGCGCCGCCACCAACGAGGGCACATCGGCGCCCACATTTTCGTAGAAGCTGTCGTCTTCCACCGAAATCGTCGCGTTGATTAAATCCTGAGGGATGTCGCTGAGGGGTACGGCCGTGCGTTTACCCTCGCCAAAAATCTCCCACAACAGTTCGCCATTGCGGTCAAAAATTTGGGTGGTCTCAAACGTTTCCCGGTCGCGGGCGGCGTCTAGCTTGGTGATGCCCTCTTCTATTTCGGCGGAAAGATTGGAGTAAACCAGCGTTCCGGCAATGAGAACGCCAGCAAAAATGGCAAACGCCAGCAGCAAAAGGCCGCCGAGGAACAGTTTGCCCAGGCAGCCCAGACAGCCCCGTTTGGGTTGGGCAGTGGGAGCAGGTTGGTAGGGAGTGTACGGCCGTGTTTTTTCGTTTTGCATCATGTCACCATCAGAATTGAGATTAGGAGATTAAGAGACTGAGAGATTGAGTCTCCCAGTCTCAAAAACAATACTCCTCTCATTCTACCCACTCCCCCATTCCCCACCCGTCGCCCAGAGGACGATTGAGCAACGGGAAATATGCGGTACAATAGCCGCAGCGGAGGTATAGAAAAATGGCCGAACCCGTTTTGGAACGCACCTTCATCTATCAAGAAGAACACGAACTGCCCGACCCTGTAGATGTCAGCCACCTGGTAACGGAGGATGATACGCCCGTGGACAATCTCTTTTCCGAACGACAAATGGATTTGTTGATTGACAGTTTGTATGCGTCATGGAGTGGGCCGGCGGACGGACGTCCCTTTCTGGCCATGGCCAACGTCGCCCTCTATTTTACGCCGCGCCAACAACCCCTCGTGCCCGATGCCTTGATCAGTCTGGACGTGGAATCGCCAACGGACGTATGGAAAAAGGAAAACCGTTCCTACTTCATCTGGGAATATGGCAAACCGCCCGATGTTGTTGTCGAAATTGTCTCCAACCGCAAGGGTCAGGAAACGGGCTATAAACTATCACAATATGCCCGCTTAGGGATTGCCTATTACATCGTTTTTGACCCCAATCGCCAATTGAGCAACAAACTGCTGCATGTCTACACGCTGAAAGAGAGCCGGTATCAGGAGAGTAAAAAGACCTGGCTGGCCGATGCGGGTGTGGGCGTCACCATGTGGCAAGGCATTTACCGGGATATGGAAGCCACCTGGCTGCGCTGGCAAGACGAAGAAGGCAACCTGCTGCTCACCGGCAAGGAACGGGCCGACCTGGCCGAAGAGCGGGCCAGCCTGGCGGAGGAACGGGCGGAACGGCTGGCAGATCAGTTACGTGCATTGGGTATTGAGCCAGAATAGACTTGCTTGGTTATGAATCTCCCAGAGGCTTTTGGTTTTGCTGATACGCCGGAATTGGTGGCTATTGTTGGCGGTGGGGGCAAGACCAGTTTGCTGTTCGCCCTGGCGCGTGCTTTAGGGGCGGGTGTTGTCGCCAGCACCACCACGCGCATTTTTCAGGCGCAAATCCGGCAGTCCCCGGCCGTTACCTATGCTGACGATTTATCCCCCCTGGAAGGACAATTACAACAATATGGCATGACCCTCGTTGTAGGGCGCGTGGAAGGAGAAAAGGCGTTTGGCCTGTCGCCGAAAGAGGTGGCGGCGTTGTGGCAACGGCCGTTCGTCCATCATGTCCTGGTAGAAGCCGACGGCTCCCGGATGCGGCCGATCAAAGCCCCTGCCGACCATGAGCCGGTCATCCCACCGGAAAGCACATTGGTCATTCCGGTGGTAGGCATTGATGCGCTGGCACAACCCATTTCTGTAGTTGCCCATCGCCCCGAACGAGTATGCGAATTAACCGGATTGTCGCCCGATGACCACCTCACGCCGGAAGCCATTGCCCATTTGCTCACCCACCCGGTAGGCGGCCTGAAAAACGTGCCGGAAACGGCCCGCGTCATCCCTCTGATCAACAAAGTGGAAAGTGAGGCTGAACTGGTGGCCGCCCGGCAAATTGCGCGGCAGGTGTTGATCAGGTCGCACGGCCGTATCCCCCGTGTGGTCATTGGTGCAGTGCAAAAGGTGCCGCCGGTACGGGAGGTGCAAACGCCGGTCACGCCCGTGATCCTGGCGGCCGGCGAAGGGCTGCGTATGCAGCGACGGATGGGCCAGCCCAAACAACTGCTGCCCTGGGGCACACGAACCGTCCTGGGTGAAACGCTGCATCAAGTCAGCGGCAGCCTGGCACATGAAATCATCGTCGTCACCGGGCATGAAGCTGAAGCTATCAGCGCCGAAGTAGCCCGTTTTGACGGGAATCCACCGCCGCGCCTGATTCACAATCCTACGTATCGAGAGGGGGAAATGCTTTCGTCGTTGCAAGCAGCGGTGCGGCAGTTAGATGAGAGGGTCACGGCCGTACTCGTCATCCTGGCCGACCAACCCATGGTAGAAGCACACATTTACGACCAACTGCTGACAGCTTTCTGGCAGGGAAAAGGGGAATTGAGCGCGCCGGTTTTCAACGGCCGTCGCGGGAATCCTGTCCTCATTGGTCGTCGGTATTTTGATGAACTGCTTCGTTTGCCCATCGGCGCGGCCCCCCGCGCCTTGCTGCAAGCCCACCCCGACGCGCTCTACCTGCTGCCGATAGATACCGATGCGGTCATTTGTGATCTGGATACACCGGCGGAATATGAGCGGCTCCGCCCCACCTGAGGTGCGACGCACTTTTGGAAGTGCATCGCACCTTCGATACATCATCAACCACGCCGCAGCATGACTACGCCCGCGCCAGCCAGTAATACCAGCACCACTGCCGCCACAATCAAAATGATGCCAACATTGCCTAGAAAGCCACTATCGTCGCTAGTCGTTTCGGCACTGGCGGGGGCTGTGGTGGGGGTAGGCAAATCGGACACGGCCGTGTCGCCCGCAGCAACATCCGTATTACTGACATCAGCCACTGCGTCCACTTCCTGCTGCCGCACCCCAAACTGAACCAACGTTTCCGTCCCTTCTTCCACGCTAATGGTCCAGGAGTCGGCCGTTGTGGGCGCAAAGTTAGCCGGT
>CAYXUZ010000004.1:27231-38764 GCA_964467705.1 uncultured Ardenticatenaceae bacterium
CTGATACGCACCTGGTTCCAGATTCTCAAAACAATGTGCCTCGGAAATGCCATCCGTAACTTGAGTGGAAACGGTTTGACCATCTTTGAACAGGGTAATGGCCGCATCTGCCTTGAGCGCCTCTGTACCCACCTCAAACTCTCCATTTCCATTGGTATCATCAAACGTTGAAGCGCAGATGCCGGTGGGGGGTGTTTCCGCAACGGCCGTAGCCTCTGGCGCAGTTGTCCCTGTCAATGGCTCCCCTTCTACCACAATCGTTTCACTGTCACCTTCAGGCGTTGCCTCACCGGACTCAGCGGTGGCTTCACCGGTCGTCTGCTCTTCCGTTTCAGACGTTCCCCCTTGCACAAAATTACCCGCTTCCCGGATCAGAAGTTCCTGCCCCATCACCACAAATTGGGGGTTACCATTCAATTCTCGAATTTGGGTTAAAGCCTGCTCTGCCGGAATGCCCAAAACCGGCGCATATTGAATGGCAATAGACCAAAACGTATCATTGGCAACCACCACATGCACAATCGAGCCATCTTCGCGCGGCACCACCGAACTGGTGGGGGTGGCTGCGGGCGTAGCCTGCGCCGCCGTACTGGATGAACCGCTGCCGCTATTCCCGTTTCCACTGCTCGCCGGCGGGGGACTACTGGTTTCACTTAAGGCATAAAGTCCCACGCCATCAATGAAAAAACCACCATTGATAAGTGGTTGTTTTACAGCCATTTCAATGTAAATGGTCATGGTGGGTTGGGTAGCTACAAAATCCCAGGTAAACGTGGGCATACTAAAGAAGAAAGGGCTGACGTTCTCGGCCGACCAACTTGGGCTGTAGTTGATCTGCGAATTTTCCAACCAGGTTGCGCCTACGGGGCTGGCGCCCAAACGCACAAAGGCCGTCCACAACTCCTCTGGGGCAACTTTTCCACCATCATCATAATCTTCAATCATGTCAATATAGACTGGTGCGGAAATTCGGTACTTGCGGCCAACTTCTAGCCCGGTTACATCTTGGGTGAGGGCTGTCAGGATTGGCGCCCAATTTCTGAACACTTTGACAGTATAGCTACCATCCCGGAAGAATAAGGGGCGTTCGTGCGGTGGCGCATCTTCGATATACCAGACAACAGTCTCTGGACGGTATGCATCTTGTCCATTGGTACCTTCAAAAGGCACATTGTCCAACCAGAGATAGCGCCAACCATTGGGAGCGGCGATTTGGGGAATCCCGTCCTGGTAATAATAACCTTCTTCAAATCCTGGGTTGGTCAGCAGATTGCCTGAAATTACTTCCTGGGCAGACGCCGGCCGGTTTACACCTGACATCGTTATCAGGGCTGCTATGAACAGCAGTCCCATCAGCTTGATTCTCATTTTTTGAACCTCCACGGGGTGTCCTCTTCCCGGTACTCACCCTGCATATTTTTGCGGCCAAAGCATCTTTGACCGGCTCACAAAAATATAGCGCAATCTTTGATTTCGCCAGTAGACGGCCGTTGATTCTAGCACACTGCTAAGGAAATCACTGTTTTACCAGAGGTATGTTAACATTCCGCCCACATGAACGACCATGATGAAAGGCAACGGCCGTACCCCAAACGGGGCAGTTGGTTCAGTCTGGCACTGATTACATTGCTGGCTATACCGGCCATCCAACCCTTGCTGCGCGGCGTTCTCACCTGCGGCTTCGATAATGTGTTTCACCTGTGGCGGGCGGTGCAAATAGAAGCATTGCTGCGGCAAGGTGTGTTATTCAGCCGGTGGGCGCCCCATATGGCGCACGGTTATGGCTACCCGCTCTACCAGTTTCAATCACCTTTTTCAGCTTATCTGGCGGCCGGGTTACATCTGGCAGGGATGGATTGGGACTGGGCGCTGAATGGCATCTATGCGCTGGCGGTGCTCGCTTCTGGGTGGGCGGCCTGGCTACTGGCACGGGATTTGTGGGGTGAAAAGGGGGCAATAGTCACGGCCGTAGCCACCCTCTATGCCCCTTACCATGCCTATGTCACCCTTTACCGTGCCAGCCTGTCCGAAACGGTGGCCTGGGCGATTGTGCCCCTGGTGTTGTGGGGGCTGCGCCGCTGGCAGGTGGAAAAGACGCGGCTGGGGCTGGCTACGGCCGTGTTCACCTTCATACTGCTCATCTTCACCCACGATGTCACTGCCTACGCCTTCCTACCCTTCATGGCCGGTTGGGTGATCGTCATCGCCATCAACGAGCGCAGCCATAGCAGTCTGTGGCGTGGGCTGCTGGCGCTGGCCTTAGGCATCGGCGGCAGCGCCTTTTTCTGGCTGCCCGCCATCGCCGAGCGCCACTTTGTGCAGTTCGACCGGGCCACCAGCGCCTGGCCCTTTCTCTACTACAACAACTTCCTACCCTTCAATCAACTGCTGGCGCTGCCACGTCAGGTGGATCCGGCCCTGCTCAACGATTGGCCGGAGCGTGGGCTGGGGCTGCTGCTGGTTGCGCTGGCGTTGGCGGGCACGGCCGTTGCCTGGCGACGTCTCCCCCACCAACGCTGGCTCACCGGCTTTCTATTTCTGGCAATGGCCGGGTACATCTGGCTGACGGTGGCCGCGTCACGGCCGTTGTGGGATGCCTTCCCCCTGCTGCAAACGTTCCAATTCCCCTGGCGTTTCCTGGCCCCGGCCACACTGGCGGCCGCACTGCTCACGGGCGGACTGCTGTCCGTGAGCCGTAATCCGTATCCCGTGACCCGTAAACCGACGACAACTCACGGATTATGGGTCACGGATTACGGATTACCTCTTTTCCTCATCCTCCTGCTCTCCGCCGCGCACTGGGGCTGGCTATACCCGCAGCAGTGCCCGGCCCCGGCCGATACCTCACTGGCGGGCATGGTGGCCTGGGAACAGGCGACGGACACAGTGGGTACCACCGCCAGCCGGGAACTGCTACCCATCTCGGCACCGACGATACCGGTGGAAACCTATGGGCTGCCGGTGTGGGAACTGCGCTTTTCTCCGGCTGACTTGCTGGAAGGGGCGACGATGCAAACGGCCGTCGCCCATCCCCTGCGTGAACAAATTGAAGTGGACACGGCCGTACCCTTCACCGCCCGCTTTCGTGCTTTTTATTTTCCCGGCTGGCGCGCCTGGGTAGACGGGGCAGAAGTGCCCATCACCCCGGCAGGCGATGGGTTGATTACATTTCCCGTGCCGGACGGCCGTCACACTCTCACCGTTGCTTTTGGCGAAACGCCGCTACGCCTGCTGGCCAACCTGATTTCGCTGCTCAGTCTGGCCGCGCTGACACTCATTTTGTGGCGATGGCAGTCGCAGACATCCGATTTCTCAAGCAACCTTTGGTTGCCGAAATCGGATGTCTTGTACTGGGCAACACGATGGTGGCTGGCGCTGCTGCTGGTGGGGCTGGCACTGTTGGCGGCTAAATGGCTACTGGTGGATGCCGGTTATACGCCGCTGCGTCACAACCGCTTAGCCAATAGTGAGTTGGCGGGCATTGCCGAACCCTCCCAGGCAACCTTTGGCAACCCGGCACTGGTACGTTTGTTGGGGTACGAGGATTGGCCGACGGCCGTGCCCGCCGACCAGCCGATACCTGTCATCCTTTACTGGCAGGCGTTGGCCGCGCTGGATAAAGATTATCGCGTCGGGCTGGTGGTGGTGGATGAAGCAGGTATTCGCTGGTCAACGGACGATTTGCGTGATGATCGCTGGTCACGCGCCGCACCACCCACCACAGGTTGGCCGGTTGACCGGTATGTCCGCACCGCACTGCTGGTGGATTTACTGCCCGGAACACCACCGGGTCGGTATCAACTGCAACTTTCCCTGTTTGACCGGTCTACCTTAATACCGCTGACCGTGTACACACAGGGGCAGCCCGTTGGCCCCTCCCTATCTTTGGGGGAGATTGAGGTGCAACCGCCATTACAGAAAACAGGTCTGGATACTATTCTGCTGTTCGCACCAGCAATAACTATTTATGCCGCCGAGATGGACCGCATGACCGCCGCCCCAGGTGATACCGCATGGTTAAATTTGTTTTGGTCACTGTCCGGTGCAGAGGAGACGGCCGTCACCCTCTCGCTGCGGGACGAATTGGGCCGGGCCGGGCAAACATGGCCGGTGATATTGCCGGCATATGGGGCGGGTTGGTGGCTGAGCCAGTTACCACTGGCGCTGCCGGTTGAGTTGCCAGACGGCCGTTACACCTGGCAGATCGAGAGTGTGGGCGGGGCAACGGCCGTACTGCCCCAGTCGCTAACCATACACGGGCCAGAGCGAGTTTTTACGGCAATGGACATGGATACGGCCGTGAATGCTTCGTTGGGAACAAATGAGCAAACCCTGGCAACATTGGTTGGCTATACCGTCAGCGAAACTTGCCAACAGGTGGGCGAAACTTGCCAGATTTCCCTATTGTGGCGTACCGAAAATCAGTTCTCGGCCAGTTATCGCGTCTTTGTGCATCTGTTGGACTCGCAAGGGCAGATTGTGGCGCAGTCTGATGGCGTTCCGGCCGGGTGGAGCCGCCCCACCACTGGCTGGCTGCCCGGCGAATACATTGTGGACACGCATGCCCTCACCCTCCCGGCGGCCGGACAGTACACGCTCGCCGTTGGCTTGTATGCAGAGGATGGCATGCGCCTGCAAACGGCCGCACAAAACACGGTGATCACGTTGTCGTCGGTTGCGGTCAAACCGTGATGCATGGGGATGCGTTGTCGGCTTCTTTTCATTTTTCCAATAGTTTTCAGTACCGGTTATTTATTGATAGTAGCTTATAGTAGGGGCTGTGAGTTTGTGGAAAAGCGAATTTTGGCGGAATATCTGCCCCTTATGCCCTGGTAATGGCTGTATTTGGGAGGGTGGCGGTGGAAAAAGTCGCGGAAGATTGATAGGGGCAGAGGAGAAGGGACTTCACGGCCGTAGCACTCCCTGACAACCTGTTCCCACATCTACGCCAGCCGCGCACACCACCCCCCATATCTGGCTATGACCGCCCCTAAAGGAACCAATCTGTTTCACGCCCGTTTTCCACAAAATAATGGGGTTTTCCACAGCTATTGGGCAGTTATCCACACTTTTATGGGGTAAAACGGCCGTTTCAATCTTGCTGCGGGGAGGGTTGGGCGGCTTCGGCCAGCGACATATGGGGGAGTGTGGGCAGCCCCTTGTGAGGCATATTTGCCAGTTGGTTGAGCTTGCGCCGGGCGGCCGGGAGCGTGCCCATTCGGTACAGAATCGCCGCCGCTTCCCGCGCATGATGCGGCCGCCACTGTCCCGGTTTGCCTGCCACCCGTCGTAACTCCTGCCAGCCGCGCCGGGAGCGGAACTCTTTGTGCAGCGTCACATGCAGATGGCGGTAAAAGTCGGTGCTGAACGGCCCCTGGTACATCATCGCCAGGTCGGCCGAATCCGTCCAATTCTGTTTGTCGCCCAACTGCAAGCGCACATTTTCGTGAAAGCGGGTGCCGGGCAGGGGATAGGAAACAGACATGCCGATGTCATCTGGCCGGCAGTCGCGCACCATTTGCAGTGTTTTTTCAATGTCGGTGCGGCTTTCGCCGGGGTAGCCAAATTGCAGGAAGAAACCCACGCGCACCCCGGCGGCGTGAAGCTGCCGGGCGGCTTCATAAATTTGCGCTACCGTCGTTCCCTTCTCCATCGCATTCAAAATATGCTGTGCGCCGGATTCCGCGCCCAACCAGACAATATCACAGCCGGCGCGGCGCAGGGCGTGGACGTTGGCCGGGTCGCGCACGATCAGGTCGGCGCGGCTGAGGCATTTGAAGGGCAGGTGAATCTGGCGAGCTTCCACTTCGGAGGCAAATTCCAGCCACCAGCCCGGTTTGAGACCCATGATGTCGTCGGCAAACCAGATGTGGTCGGGCTGGTAGGTTTCTTGCAGCCAGCGCATCTCTTCGGCCACGTTTTGTGGGCTGCGGGAGTTGTATCGCTGGCCCCAGATGGGTTTGGCGCACCAGTTACAATGGTAGGGGCAGCCGCGGGTGGTGACCATGTTCATGGAGTAGTAGCCGTGTTTTTCCAGCCATATCTGGCGGTAGCGGGGCACGTCTACCAGGTCCCAAGCGGGAAAAGGGAGGCGGTCAATGTGTTGCATAGACGGCCGTCGCCCATTCCGCCGCATCCCCTCCGGTGTGTGGTACGCCAGCCCCGGAATTAACGCACAATCGTCAATTGTCAATTGACAGTTAGCAATTGACAATTTTTGCAGCAGTTCTGCCAGTGTCTCTTCCCCCTCGCCCAGTAGCACATAGTCTGCGCCTGCTTCCAAATAGGCTTCGGCGTGGTCGGTGGCGTCAGAGCCGCAGACGACGACGGTGCAGCCTCGCGCCTGGCCCATCTGGATCATGGTGAAGGCGGCTTCACGCATGTTCAGCAGGCACATTTTGGAGAGGTAGTTGAAGTTGTCCTCGTAGATGACGGCATAACGCGGCTGATGGTGGTCAAGCGCCTGCGCCCATTCATCGGTGGAGACGGCCAGCATGGCATCGAAGAGTGCTACTTTGTAACCCTGTTCACGCATGAAGCTGGCAGCGTAGAGCGTACCCAACGGCGGGTAAGGCTGCATGGCGGCCCACAGTTTGGGGTCGAAGCGGAGATAGTAGGATTGGCCGAAGAGGATATCTGTCATAATTTGTCTCACAGACATACGATTTCTTTGAGAAATCATATGTCTTTACTGGTGTCTTTACTGATTACTACTCAAGCGAGTCTGGTAGGCGGTGAGGGTGTATTGTTTGTGGGCGTCGAAGTGCCCTTTGCACCAGTCGGTGGAGAAGGCAGTTTCTGCACTTTGAGTGTAGTGATGGAATTTGCGAATTTTGCGCTGCATTTCCCATTGGTCGAGCCAACGGCCGAGTGATGTGCGCAGGGGCAGTTCAGCCAGCCGTTGCAGGTGGTAATGGGGTGTACGGCCGTGTCCCAAAGCTCGTGGTAGACCTATCGCATTTGGCAAAAAGGTGGCTGTCCAACTATTAATCTGGCGGATTTGAGCATAAATGTTCAGGCCGGAGAGAGGGATCATCTGGGCTACTTCGTGGGCGGTGTACAGGTTATGTTCGGGAAAGTGCAGGGCGCGTTCGGCCAGGATGTAGTTGGGGCAGAGGGCGTGGCCGCGCCGGGCGGCCAGCCGGACAATGGCAATGGCAAAGGCGCGGTTGAGCCAGACACGGCCGTTAGCCGCCACCAGCAAATAGTCAATATCTCCGTCCGGGGCCATGTTGTCTACAGCCAGCGAGCCGGTGACGGCGACCATGCGGGTGAAGGGCAGGCTGGCCAGCAGACGGCCGTACTGCATGGCGACAGGCCACAACTGGCGGGCTAATCGTCCTCGTTCCTGGCGAATGGCGGCCGTTTCTTCACGGCCAGGCAGGGCATAATACGGGCCAACACGGCAGAGATGGCGGCTGGCAAACCGTTTGTCGGCCAACACTTTTTCCACTTCGGGCAGGGTGGCGGCGGCTTCGGCCAGATAGCGGTGGATTTCGACGGCCGTGAGTGGGTAATCGAACACATCCACATAGGCGACGGTGCGCCAGACGGCCGTTTCCAGTGGCGTCAGTGCGTCAGGGGCTGATGGGGGCATTGGTTTGGGGATGACGGTTGGTCGGGGATACTCGCCCGTAGCCAGATTACTCATTTGGTTTATTCCTCAACGTAGCCATCCGATTTCGACAACCAAAGATTACTAGAGAAATCGGTTGTCTTGGCCCAGGTTGGTACTGTCCACATGGCCCCTGCCAGCCCCAACATGATGGCCCCTTGCATGGTGAAGGGGGTGGGTTCCGGTTGCAGCAGGCTGATGACGAGGAGGGCCAGCCAGACGGCCGTTGCCGGGGCATAGTGGGTTAGCAAGTGGCGGCGGGCCAGCGGCCAGAAGAGTACCGCCAGCCAACAAAGCAGCCCCACAATGCCCAATTCCACACCTACCAGCAGCGGTGTAAGGTGTACCAGCCCGGCGTAATGCAGCAGTTGTTGGGCGGCGGGCACAAATTGGCCCGGCCCCACGCCCAGCCAGGGATAGGTTTGCAGCAGTTCCCAGGCCACCGGCAGGTCGCGGGCACGTTCTAAAAAGGAAGCCATTTCCACCAGGTTGCGCGGCCGGGAAATGCGCCCCAGCAGCACCGGCGAATAAAGCAGGATGAACATGATAAAGCCGCCGCCAAGAAGCAACAGCCAGACGATGCTGGAACGGGAGAGGTGAAAGGGCAGCCCATTCGCTGGCCTCAAGGCAGGTTGTAACCTCCAGCCCGCCACCCCATACACCAGCAAGCCGGCGGCCAGCGCCAGCCAGGCCGAGCGAGACAGGCTGACCAGCAAGCCACCTAGCCCAACTATCAGCGCCAGTTGCAGAAGGAGCCGCCATTTGCCAGAGGCCACCCTGACCAACGGCCAGAGCATGAGCCAGAGCAGGGCCAGCTTCCAGCCGAGCCGGTTGGGGTGGCTGTTGAGGCCATAGCCGCGCAGCCAGCGGGCGTCGCCATTCATCACAATGCTCACATCCAGCCGGGCCGCACTGAGGAGGGGTTCGCCCATGAAATTGAGGTTGAGGTCTTGCTGCCGCCAGAATTGCAGCATGGCTACGCTGCTTTGCGCCAGCATGACGAGCGCCAGAACGGTGGTCAGTCCCTGCCAGACGGCCGTCGGCGGATGCGCCATCGGCGGATGCAGATTCAATACGCTGAGATAAATAAGCCAGAAGAGAAGGAGCATGAGTACGGCCGTGATCATCGGCCGTATGGGGGCAGAACGCACATAAAAAAGAGTGATGGCAGTTGCCAACACCGTCAGCACGGCCAGAGGCAGCGTGACACGCCGGTCACCCCATGACCAGGTGGTGGATTCACGCCACTGTACCAATAGACCGATTGCCAGCAGCAGGGGCAACAGGCTTAATGGCCCGATTTGCCAGCCGAACAGGGAGACGGCGGCCCAGGTGAAGGGGCCTTGCTGCCAGCCGTAGGAATGGCTGAGCAGCGCCAGCAGTAGAAAGAGCAAAAATACTCCCCGGCTCAGGGAAATAAAGGCAAGCCCGTTTGTAGTAGGCGATTTATCGCCTTCCATTGGCGATAAATCGCCTACTACAAACGAGGGGGTGGGGCGTTTCATGCGTGGATTAGAAGCCGGATGTTTCCGGGCGTTGGTAGGCGATGAGATGATGCAGGGCGCGCAGTTCCAGCGGCGAACGGTAGATGCGGGTGTGGTAGCGCCAGGAAGAAAGCAGTTTGAGAATACGGCGACGCGCTCCGGTGAGGTGGGTGTCGGTGGAGGTGGGGTAGTAGGCGTTGAGGACGCGCTCGAAGTCGTGTAGTTGTTTGTGGAGCGGCCGTTTAATCCAGGGCATGGTCAGGCTGCGGCGCTGCGAAAAGTTGAGCCAGGCGGGGCTGACCCACTCTTCCAGCGTTTGCGGGAAGGCGAACCCTTCCGCCTGCGCTTCGTCGTAGAGGTCGCCTGCCAGGGGGACGGGGGTGTAGAGGTACATGATGATTTCGGCGGCGGGGTTGAGTTGTTTCACCTGGCGGATGAAGTTCATGGTCTGGTGGGCGTCGGCTTCGGGGTCGGGCGGGTTGCCCATGACAAAAGAGAGTTCGGGCACGATACCGTAGCTTTTCATGCGGCGCACCATTTCCAGCGTTTTGTCGGGGGTCATCTGGCCGCCTTTGTCCATGCGTTTGAGGGTTTCCAGCGAGCCGGACTCTGCACCCAGAAAGACCATTTTCAGGCCAGCGTCACGCATGAGTGCCCAGGTGCGGTCACTGTATTGCATCATGGTGTCAATGCGCCCTTCGCCCCACCAGGCGAGGCCCAAATCCATGATGCGTTCGCTGAATTCGGCGATGCGCGCTTCCTGGGTGAAGAAGTTATTGTCGTAAAATTCGATGGCGTTGACCTGCCATTTTTCGTGGTAGAGGCGGGCGATTTGTTCGAGTTGGACGGCCGTTTGCGGCAGCCAACGGCCGTTCACCATATTAACCACAGCGCAAAAGTTACAGAAAAAGGGGCAGCCGTAGGAGGAGTGGTAGCCCAATGTGCGCCTGCCGAGGAAGGTAGGGCGGACGTAACGGCCAACGGAGACACGCTCGAAGTTCCAGGGGGGCAGGTTTTTGGGAGCGGGGATGGGGGCCAGGGGGTTGGTGACGGGACGGCCATCGGCGTCTTTGTAGGCGAGGCCGGGGATTTGGTAATCGGTAATCGGTAATCGGTAATCGGTGAGGGGGATGGTGGTACGGCCGTGCAGGTGGTCGAGTAGCTGGAGGAAGGCGTATTCGCCGTGGCCGCGAATGACGTAATCTACGTAGTCGGCACGCAGGCAGACGTCCCAATGTTGGGTGGGGAAGTAGCCGCCCCAGATGATGGTGAGGTGGGGGTGGCGGCGTTTAAGTTCGCGGCAGAGGGGGACGGCCTGCTGCAACTGGGGGCCGGGCATGACGGTGACGGCCAGGAAGGGAGCGGGACCGGCCTGTTGGATACGGCCGTGTAGCACCGCTAATGGGTCATCTTCCAGATTGCCATCCACAATTTCGTATTCGTATTGCCCTTCCAATACGGCGCCTACGGCCAGCAGAGACATGGGCAGAACAGGTTTGCGGTTGGCCGATGATTGGGGGTTATAGAAGATAATCATAATGGGTGTCCACTTCACGAAGTCATTGCGTAATTGGGTGATTTAGCAATTGGCGGTTATTGGCAGCAATTACTCAACTACCCAATTACCTCTTGCTGCCGGGTCATTATAGCATTGACTGGCAAGAGGGAAAGAACCGGGCATAATGGAAGCATGATCATTTTGCATATCACAAGGCGGGGGGAGTGGGAAACGGCCGTGAAACAGGGGCAGTATACGGCCGTTTCCCTGGCGACCGAGGGGTTCATTCACTGTTCCACCCCAGAGCAGGTGCTCATCCCCGCCAATGAACGCTTTCGGGGGCAAACCGATTTGCTGCTGCTATGCATTGACCCCACCCGGCTGGTCGCCCCGCTGGTGTATGAAGATTGTTACCAGGCGGGAATGGCTTTCCCCCACATTTACGGGCCGCTTAATACTGATGCCGTGCTGCGGGTGGTTGATTTTCCACCACAGATTGATGGTACATTTCTGCTGCCACCGTCACTTTGCTTCACATAATCTTGCAAGTATGCTAGAATTCCGGCGCAATCAAGTCAAGACCTGACAGGTTTCTCAAGCCTGTCAGGTCTGTTTAGCTAATGACCACCAAACTGGAATTTCTGAAAAATTATCCCCTATTCAAAAAGCTAGAGCCAGAAGATTTGGCAGACCTGGCGGCTTTGGTCGAGGAATATGAGTACCGCGATGGGGCGGTGGTGGCCTATCAACGGGATGCCGCCGATAGTCTCTACATATTAAAAAGTGGTCGGCTGTATGCCAAGACGGTGGAGCGGGGTATTGTGACCCACAGCCGTCATTATTTACCTGGCGACCACTTTGGGCTGGAGTGGCTTTTTGCTCCCAGTGTGCATCCGGCTACAGTACAGGCCAAGTCCCATGATGATCGGCCGGTGC
>CAYXUZ010000004.1:38774-46917 GCA_964467705.1 uncultured Ardenticatenaceae bacterium
TACACGGCCGTGACTTTTTGCCTTTTCTTAGCGGCCATCATGATGTCATTGATGCGCTGGAGCCGGTGTATGACGCAACCGATACGCAGGTGGCGGGATTCCCGGAGGAGCAATATGCAGAAGCGTTGAAGATGAAGGCAAAGCGCGACCGGCGCAGCAACACCATGAAGATTTTGCCGGATGAGTTGATTGAGTTTCTATCGCGGCGTAGTGGATGGTATTTATTTGTGCAGATGATTCCCGTCATTTTAGGGTTGCTACTGGTGATGGTATTGCCGTTTACTTATCTGGCCAGCCAACCGCCGGGAACCATTTTGTATAATATGCAGTTTTGGTGTCCGGGAGCGCTATCTTTGATTTTTGTGTTATGGGGGCTTTTTCGCTTTTTTGACTGGACAAATGATTATTTTATTGTGACAAACCGGCGGGTGATTCATCGGGAGTTTAATCTGCGCGCTTTCCGGGTGGATATAAAAATAGCGCGGATCGATCAAATCCAAAGTGTAACGACGTTGAAGCCTTCGTTGATTGCCAATTTGTTGAACTACGGCACGGTCAAATTGCCGACGGCCTCGCAGTTTGGGGTGATTCTGTTTGACAATATCAGCCAGCCCAAACGGGTGGCGGAGATATTGGAGCGACTGACTAAGCGGGTGAGTACGCTGGATTCCAGCCGGGAGCAGACGTTGGTGCGCCAATCTATTGAGACGTATTTTGGGTTTGAGCAGCCATATGAGTTGGTGGGTGAGGAGGTGGATAGCCCCTCAAATGAACCAGAAAACCCAGGCTGTTGGGGTAGTATCGTGCGTCGCTACCAGTGGCGGATTGAAGAGAATGGGGTAATTACGTATCACAAACATTTTTTGGTGGCACTGGCTTCTATGTTTTGGCCACTGGTCATTGGCGCTGTGTTGACTGTATTGGTTTATCTGGTGTACCGCTTTGATCTGGTCACGCCACAGATATTGGGGATTGGGGCGGCGCCCATTTACCTGATATTGTTGTTGTGGCTCATTTGGGATTTGGAAAACTGGCGCAATGATTTGTATCAGTTGGACGGCCGTTATATTTTTGATATTGATCGCACACCGTTTGGTTTTGGTGAAAGTCGCAAGCAGGCGCAGTTACAAAATATCCAGAATGTGCGCGCCTATACGCCCGGATTGATTCACACTATTTTCAACTATGGTTTTGTGGAGGTGGAAACGGCCGGGGTAGACAGCAACATCGTGTTTGAGCATGTGCCGTTTCCGGGGGTGGTGCAGAGCGATATTTTCCAGCAGATTGAAGATTTAAAGCGGCGACAGCGTGAAGCGGATGAGACACGCCGTCATAAATCGTTTGCGGTATTGCTGGATGTGTACCGGCAGGAGGATGAGCAGGGGCGCATACCGCGCCGCACCCCAGAGCCGTTGGATTGGGAAGATGAGATGGAAGAGAGTGATTGAGTAATTGGAGGACTGGGAGATTATAAGTCTCCCAATCTCTTAATTACCCCGCCCCTCTACCACCACCTGCCCTAAAATGAATCGGTCGCCGTTGAGGTTGCCGGTTGTGTCGGAGATGTGCAGGCGACGGCCGTTGACCATCTCATACAGCCCCACTTCAATCCAATAATCTCCAGGAGGTAGCTCTGGCGGTATAACCAGCCGGTATGGGTCAAGTAATTGCTGGCCGGGTAGCCATTTGGGAATCCACAAATGGGTAGGGGATGAGCCGCCCAAAGGGGTGTAATCCAATGCCACATGAGGCACGTTGTTACCGTCAATCAAATGCACAAACACGGTATAGCTTTCTTCGGTTTCAGCCAGGCTTTCCCATTTCAGGACGAGATTGATAACATCGCCGGGTTGAACGGTGATGGGGTCTGCCCAGGGGGCGCGAGTGAAACGGCCGTTGGCCCAGGCCCGCGCACTCATCAGCCCTACCCGCTGCCGGAAGTTCGCCAGTAAATCATCAGTTTCGGGCGGATTGTCCCTCGGCATTATTGTCAGGTTGCCCAGTTCCAGTTGAACCAGGTACTCCTCATCCTGGCTGAGATTTTTCAGGCTGACCGTTACCGGATACTCACCGCTGGGCAAATCGTGGGGCAGGGCAAAATCAAACCGTTCCACAATCACTTCACCCGGCCACCAGGTGGGGGTGATGAGGTGGCTGTCGGTGGTGAATTCAAAGGTGAGATCACCGACGCGGACGATGGGCACGTAATAGTCGGCCGTGCTTGTCGGGGCGCGCATTGCCAGGGTGAACGGGACAAAATCGCCGGCAGTCACGGCCGTGTCTGGCAATGAATATCCCACTATCTCAATGTCCCCACCCGCCAACGAACCCGACGTCAATTCCGACGGTATCGTTTCATCGCCCGGTTCTAAGACCTGGTAAAAGGGGCCGGACGGCCGTAGCCGAAACTCAGTACCGGCGATGGCATTGGGGCGGAAGTTGCTCAGGTAAACCGGCCCGCCGGGCAGGAAGCGGAAAATTGCATCCAGCCAGGGATTTTGGCCGCCGGTGGAGATGAATTCGGGGCGAACGTCGGCGGGGCTGGGCCAACGGCCGTCTACCCATTGCGCATACCACAGCGGCGTCATATGCTCCCAATCATTCAGCAGCACCGCCCCCTCTCCCTGCCCGACAAACTGGTCAAACACGGCATTGACATAACGCTGCGCTTCGTCATACTCCCGCAGCGATACGACCGGCGTATTACGCACAAACTGATAAACCGGCCCCACCAGAAAAAATAAAACGACAACTAGCACTGATACGGTCACGGCCGTTCGCTCTCCTCTGCGTCTCAGCGCCTCTGCGCTAAAAACGGCTCGCATCAATCCAAATAACCCAATCCCGGCCCACAACCCCACCACCGCAAACGGCCCAATCAGATAGGCCATGATGTCCTGCGCCCGCAGACTAATGACAAAAGCGTAGGTGCCCAGCGCGGGGAGGGTGTATAAGATGACAAGGTGACGGGGTGACATGGTGACGGGGTGATGAGGTGTCACCTTGTCACCTTGCCACCTTGTCACCCCATCATAAAGCAGCCAGCCAAAGCCGAAAATTGCCAGCAAAATGGTAGGCAGGGTGTATTGCAGGCGGAGGAGGGTCCAGAAAACGATTTGGCGGTGGGGCAGTTCGGCCAGGGGAAAGGTGGGCAGGCTTTCCGTCAGGCCCCGCGCCAGCACGTGGGCCAGGAAGCCGTCCAGGGTGTTCATGGTGGTGGGGCCAAAACCGGGGTTCATCGGGCTGCGGATGGGGAAGTAGAGCCAGACCGTTAACCCCAACAGAGCAAAGGCGAGCATTTTGAGCAGTGTTTTCCAGTCGCGCAGGATGGACGGCCGTACCAACGAAATAAACAGCCCATACCCCACAAACCCAAACACGGTCAGCGGATGGTGGGTGATGCCCAACCCGGCGGAGAGGCAGAAGGCGTAGAGCCACTTATTTGACAAGGTGACAGGGTGACGAGGTGACAATGTGATAGCATTACTTGTCACCTTGTCACCTTGCCACCCTGTCACCCTGTCATGTGAAGTCGCCCACCACTTTGTCAGGAAATACAGATTTGCCAGCAAGAACGTGCCGGTGATGATGTGGGGGTTGGCGTGGATGGAATGCTGCCAGTGGTTCACGCCCGTGCCCACCGACAACCCGGCAAATAAAGCGGCGATGACGCTGAGAGTTGACAGGTTTCTCAAACCTGTCAACTCTAGTTGGCGGGTTGCCGTATGCACTGTGCCAAACACAAACAGGCAGGCCAGCGTCCCGGCGACGGCCGAAAGGAGGTGCATCCGCCAGGCGATGGTGCCAATGGGCACGGCCGTCTGAATCAATTTGCCCAACAAGGTGATGAAGGCGTAACCGGGTGGATGGGCAATGCCCAAAATGTGGGCCACAAATGTGTATTCCGACGGGTCGCCAAATACCGGCGTTTGCGCCAGCGTGAACAGATAGCTGAGAAAAACAATTAGCAGAAGCAGGATAAAAGCCAGGCGGTGATCCGCGAAGAACGCGAAGAAACGCGAAGTTTCTTCTTCTCTTCTCTCTTTGCCCTCTTCGCCTCTTTGCGCCTTTGCGTTGAAATTAAAGAAGTTGGTCATAGACAGCAATGGTTTCCTGAGCGGTGCGGTTCCAGCTAAATTGGGTGGCCTGGGCAAAACCGAGTTGTTGGCGGTGGTGGTATTCCTCTTTGTCGGTAAGCAGGTGATGGAGTACGGTCGTCATCTCATTCACATTCTCCGGGTCAAAATAGGCCGCCGCATCGCCGCCCACTTCCGGGTGGCTGCTGGTGCGGCTGGCGGCCACCACCTGTCCGCAGGCCATATGCTCCAAGATGGGCAGGCCAAACCCTTCATACAGGCTCGGCTGCACGGCCAGATCGGCGGCGGCCAGGATAGCGGGTAAATCTTCATCGGGAACATAGCCTAAGTGGTGGACGGCCGTTTGCAGCCCATCTCGTTCAATTTTGGCGAAAAAGTCATCATACAGCCACCCTTTACCCCCGACCAGGACGAGGGATAGGTTGGGGATTCTTTGGCGGAGCGCGCCGAGGGCATCGAGCAGCCGATGGAGATTTTTGCGCGGCTCGATGGTGCTCAGGTGTACAAGGAACCGTTCAGGTAACTGGTATGTCTGTCTGATGTGGGCGACCCTGGTCGGGGGCGAGGGTTGGAATAGGGAAGAGGGCGCCTCATACACGACATGAATCTTAGCCGGGTCAACGGCATATTGTTTGACGATGTCTTGCTTTGTAGCCTGCGATATGGCAATGATGGCGTCGGCGCGGCGGCAGTAAAGCGGCATCGCCAGATTCAGATACCAGTAGTTCAGCTTTTTATGATGGGCGGGGAATAGTTTGAAAATGAGGTCATGGACGGTGAGGACGGTGGGAACGCCGTGCAGGGGCATGAGGAGGTGTTCGGTGCTGTGAAAGAGGCGGGCATCGGGCACGAGCCGGTTAAAGCCGATGTGCGCCCCATGTCCCAGCAGCACGGCCGTGCGCCACGGTTTGTAACCATAGTGGACGGTGCGTTGGGGGATGTGTGTGGGGAGCGTGGGGGGGTAACGGCCGTCTTTTCCCTGATTATAGAAAAACGCAAACCGCTCTGGCTCCGCCTGAATCAGCGCCGCCGCCAACGATTCGCTGTACCGCCCCAATCCGGCCCGGCTGTGAACGGCGGCGGAGATGTCCAGGTAGTCCATGAATCGTAAAACGTAAAACGTAACCCGTAATCCGTTTTTCGGTCTGCGGATTACGAACTACGGATTACGGGTTCTTATCCCACCAATCCGTAGACCAGGCTACTGCTTTGGCAATGCCTTCGCGCAGGGAGGTTTGGGGGGTGTAGTCGAGTAAGGCGTGAGCTTTACCAATGTTGGCGACGTAATGGGTCACTTCGCCGACGCGGGCTGGTTCGATGGTCATGGCGGGTGTTTTGCCCAGTTCTTCACCGATGAAGCGGGCCATATTCACCAGGCTGTTGCCCTGCCCATAGGCCAGATTGATGGTATGGTTGGCAATCTGCCCGCTCACCAGCCGCTCGATTCCCCGGTAGACGCCGTTCACGCAGTCGTCAATGTAGGTGAAGTCCAGCACTTTGTCTTCGCCGTAGACGGTGATGGGACGGCCGTGCTGGATTTCGCGGATGAAGTAAGGGATGACCCGTAACATGCGCTCGATGTCGTTGTCGTAACGGCCGTAGACATTGCTGAACCGGAACACCAGGTATTTCAACCCATAACATTGGGCGTAGGAGTAAATGAGCGCCTCACCGGAGATTTTGCTGGCCGAATACGGGCTTTCAGTGAAGGCGAAGTCGGCGTAGGATTCCTCGGTGATGTAGCGGTGGATGTCGCCATACACTTCCCGTGAACTGCTGAAAATGATGGGAATGTTGTGGTGGCGGCAAAACTCCAACACGTTGAACGTCATGGTCATGTTTTCCAGAGCGCGGTGCGGCTGTTGCACCAGTTCATGCACTTTGGCATGGGCGGCAAAGTGGACAACGGCGTCCAGATCGGGCGGGTAATCAACATGGCCGATCCCTTTGTCAAAGTCACGGTACGGGGCACTGAGGTCTTGCAGCAGGGTTTCAATGTCGTGCGTCCAGGTATTTGGCCGTTTGTCTATGCCAAAAACGTAATGCCCGCGTTCTTGCAGGTAGAGGCCGAGGTTGGTACCAATTTGCCCGCTGGAGCCGGTAATCAAAATACGCATGTCAATTCTCCTGAAGGATTTTGTGCATCAAGAACTTTTGGTTGTCATTCCGAACCGTCTTCGGTGAGGAATCTTCCACGCGGTTCGAGGCGAAAGATTCCTCGCTCCGCAGACTACGCTCGGAATGACAGGCATAATTGTTTTATTAGGTGCATTGTAGAGCGGATTGGGGTGTTGGACAAATTATAACTTATGTCAAATTCTTGTTTGTGAGCGCAGTTTGGTGGAGGAGATATCCAGGCGGAAGGGGAGAGGATGAAAGAGGTTGTTGAATGGCTTGGGAATGCTCAAATCGTGCAGATCGTGGAAGAGACCATCCTCCCCCACACGGCCGGCGACTAGGAAGTTGTTGCCCCGTGATTGAATTTCGGACAGGGCGCTATGCATATTCTTCGTGCTATCACCATAAAAGCGAGGCTGGAGGATGCGCACGGCCGTATCAAACCCCACCACAAAGGGAATGCCCGGATAGAGACGGGCTTTTTCCACAAAGGTGGGGGCGGTGCTTGCAAAAATGGGCCAGCGCCCGGCAAATTGGGCCATGCGGTTGAGCAAGGTTTCGGGGGGAAGTGGGGGTTTGTCGGCGTTCACGGCCGTACATTCAAACGCCACTGACAACCCTGAATGCCTGGCAGCCGCCTGCGCCAGCTGAATGTGCCCTTCATGCAGTGGGTTGAATGAACCGGAGAGGATGGCGGTGGGTGGTATGGTGAGGATACGGCCGTTGGCGTCAATTCCAAAACAAGCAATTTCCCGGTTCGTTAGCTGCCGGGCATACGGAGCAAACTCTATCTCGATGGTTGTGAGCGTATCCCTAGTAGTTATGTCAAGTGGCAAATGCTTCGGCACGGCCGTCGCCTGCGCCAGCGCATTTAACATAAGATTACTGATGAGCCGTTCTTCCTCTTCCCGGCTACGCGCTCCTTTATGCAGGTGCAGGTCGTAAATTGACAGTTTTTCTGGCTGCCAGACGGCCGTGTGTGCATGATGTTCACCCTTTTTGGGGTAATCAGTGCTAATAGTGGCGGTGCAGGCCAGGCCAATGACGGGCGTATCAGGCGTTAGCTGAAGGGCACGAGCCAGCGCACGACCGGAAAGGGATACGGCCGTGTCCTGTGCCACATATTTCACCGGGCTGTAACCCAAAAAATCATCAAACGCGGCCGAACTGTAGGGGACAATGGCTTCTAGCAGGGTGCGGCTGGCCCCGGCCACCGCCAAGAGGTCAGCCAATGCCTGCGCTCCCGCACCCGCCGTCACCAAAACGACCTGATGGGGACTGTTGTGAATCGCAGTGATCAGACGGCGACTCTGCTCATTCATGATCGGTGGGGCTGGTGGGGGATTGTGCGGAGCGGGGGTAATCAAGAGGGTAGCGCAACTCTGTACCGAACATGAGGCTACTTTTGGCCGTCCAATCTGTCAGGCTGACATCATCATTCAAGTGGTCAAAGTACCCCTGAACCCGGCTGTCTAATAAATCAATCTGGTGCAGTAAAATCGCTTCCAGGGTTTTGGGCGGAATGGGCGACCCCCATTCCAATGTGCCATGATGGGAGGTAACAAGATGGACAAGCTGGCGTAAATCGGCTTCGGGAAAGTTGCCCAGTTGGGCGGCTGCCTGCTCGATCATCACCACTGCTCGCACAATATGGCCGACGAGACGGCCGTCGTCCGAAAAGGCAAACCCCTGCGCCACGTCATACTCCAACGCCTTGCCCATATCATGCAGCAGGGCGCCCGTCACCAACAGGTCACGGTTAATGTGCGGGTAATGGTCGGCTATGTTGTGTGCCAGATTGGCCATGCTCAGGCTGTGTTCCAGCAGGCCACCCAGGTAGGCATGGTGCATTTTGCGGGCGGCGGGGGCGGTGGCAAATTGGCGCAAAAAGGCGGCATCGGCCAATAAAAGCCGGTCAACCAGGGCGT
>CAYXUZ010000004.1:46927-77254 GCA_964467705.1 uncultured Ardenticatenaceae bacterium
AACAAGCCGACAATATCTTTTAATTCGGACAGCATCGCCTCACGCGGGCGGGGGCTGGCGGGTAGGAAGGCGGCTAAATCGGGATTCAGGCACTCGTTCAGGTCGGTGATATTGATTTGTAGAGAATCTTTGTAGTTATTGACACGGCCAGTGATGAGGACAATTCGGCCGGGCAGGACCACGCGGAACATGTATTCGGGCACATCCCAGTAAATGTAGGCGACTTGCCCGGTTTTGTCGCGCAAATTGCCCAGGAGGTAGTCACGACCGTCTTTCGTTTTGCGGGTGATGACATCTTGCAACAGAAATGGTTCGTGCTCTAGTACATGCCCGGCTTGCAGGTCAGTGATAAAGGTTTTTTTCACGGCCGTTTTTCTCCTGAGTCGTTTGACGAGATTGTAGAGGGATTTGGCTTTTCTGGCTACAATCCTTCTGTAGGAGAATGACTACGATGAAAAAAATCATAGTTGGCATAACGGGGGCGAGCGGGGTTATTTACGGTATCCGGCTGCTGGAAGTGCTGCGTGAGGTGGCTGATGTGGAAACGCATCTGGTGATGAGCAGTGCGGCCGGCATCACCATGAGCCTGGAGACGCCCTACACGCCAGAGCAGGTGGTGGCGATGGCTAATGTGCCATACCGGTTTATGGACATTGCCGCGGCCATTTCTTCGGGTTCATTTAAGACGGATGGCATGGTGGTAATGCCCTGTTCCATGAAGACGCTGGCCGGGATTGCCCATTCGTTTAGCGATAATCTGCTGCTGCGGGCGGCCGATGTGGTGTTGAAAGAGCGGCGGCGGCTGGTCATTGTTCCCCGTGAAACACCGCTGCATCTGGGGCATCTGCGGCTGATGGTGCAGGTGACGGAGATGGGGGCGATTGTGGCCCCGCCGATGCCGGCCTTTTATCATAAGCCACAAACGGTGCAGGCCATCGTGGATCAAACGGTGAATCGGGTGTTGGATTTGCTGGATATTTCACTGCCCGAAGATTTGTTTGACCGGTGGCAAGGAGTGAAAGGTGAGTGACACTATCATGGGTGACACGGCCGTGCGCACAGAAGCACTGACCTATTTACAGAATCACCAGGTGATGACACTGGCGACGGTTGGTGCAGAAGGGGTGTGGGCTACGGCCGTGTTCTACGTCAATGATGGTTTCGATTTGTACTTCCTGTCGGCGGGGCATACCCGGCACGGCCGTAACATGGGAGATCGGGCTACGATTGCGGCGGCCATTCAGGAAGATTACCGCGATTGGCAAGAAATTCAGGGGATTCAACTAGAGGGTGAAGTGGTTTTGGTGGGGGGTGAGGAACGGGCAACGGCCGTGACCCTTTATACCCAAAAATATCCCTTCATCGGCCAGGCTGACCCGGACATACAAGCGGCTTTGGCGAAAGTGAACTGGTATCGGCTGCGGCCAAAACGTCTCTATTTCATTGATAACAGTAAAGGGCTGGGGCATCGGGTGGAAGTTGACCTGAGCGGGTAAACCGAAGCCCGAAATCCGAGGCCTGCTGTTCGATGTGGGGCTTCGGGTTTCTCATTACCCCTCCTCCGGTTCATACGTTTTCATTACCACTTTCAAGTACCGAACATGACCGGGAGTGTAGTAGAGCGCGACGGCCGCTTCTTCCAGATCAAACGGTTCAGACAGCGCCAACATTTCCTGCAAATAGGCGGCATCGCAGCGCATTACCGCCTCTTGAAACGCTTTTTCCCCTTTCACCTCCAAAATCAAAGGCGCCGTAGAGAGCGATTTGCTTTTCAAGGTACGGATAACCTGTGCCCGCCGTGCCACCAGCAAAATGGCGTTGACTGTATTTTTAGAGATATCTTTGCCGTCTTTTTCATACTTCTCGGCCAGAACATCAATCAACTCTCGCCAGCGCAACTGATCATTTTTTTGCAGATTGATAACCAAGTCTTTCAGGATGGGGAATCGCTGTTCGGCGGGGATGATGCGCAGGCGCGCCTTTTTAAGCTGGCTGCGATATCGTTCGTGCAACGGCCGTTGCACTTCCTGTTTTTGTGGACGACAGACGTACAGCGTAGTATTCACCATCCTGATTTCTAAAATGTGGTTGTGTTTTTCCAGGAATTTACGAAAGCTGCCTTCGGCGTAGGAACTTTTGTCAAATGAGCCATTACTCAATTCAGAAAGAGTTTGGCGCACCACGCTGGCGCGTACCTGGGCTTCCTCAGTCAGCAATTTTTCTACGGCCGTTTGCAGCAGCATCTCCACTTGTGCATCATTCAATTTGGCCGAAGGTACAATATCTTCATAATAAACATACTCATCACACAACTGCACAAAACTCTTGCTGGCCGTATGCCGAAGGCCCAACCCAATGACGTGTTTGCCCCTTTTGCGAAGCGACTGCACCAACGGCGTAAAATCGCGGTCGCCAGTGATGAGAACGTAGGTGCTGTATTGATGTCCGTCAATCAGCGTGTCCATGGTGTCCACTACGATCTGCATATCGGCCAGATTTTTGCTGAAGTTGTTGATGCGGACGGTGGACTGGGCGGCAAAACCGGCCACGGCCAGCTCTTTCATCAACTGTTGATTTTGTCGCCAATCACCATACGAACGGCGCAGCACGATGCGGCCGTTAGTCATCTGTTTGATCTGGTCGAGTATCAAGTTAATATCAAAATTCAAGTTGGCTTGTTTGGCCCCAATTACCAGATTATCCAAATCCAAAAAGATGGCAACATCATTGATGTTGGTATTACCCCCTATTGGATGGTTGATTAGCCCATCATTCATGCGATTTCAGCTACATTCCCTTGATCCCACTTTCTGTTAATTCTACTCTAATCATTCTTTCTCGCAATTGTTTCCCGTGAAACCATGAGTCAATTTCACATAACGGCTGACGGCGCAACTCTTCCATGTTATAATGCCCGCATATCTACGGAACATCTGAGCTATGGCTGAGAAGAAAACAAGTAACAACAGCAAAGGCAACGGCCGCAATGCGCAGAACGGCCGTAACACCGCCAACAGCGCCAAACCCACGCGCCAGAAAACGACGGCCAGCAGTAAACCAACCCGTGGCGGTACCCAAAAATCGCCTGCGCCCCGTAAAACAGCCACCCCCCGCAAAACCACCACCTCCCGCAAGACAACCACCCGGCGCAGCAAAACACCTCGCGAACTACGCCTGAATCTGGCGCAAAAGGCGCTGATCTTCGGCATCATTATCGTTTTTCTCACCGTCATCCTGGTACTCAGTTTGCTCTCGCCCACGCAGGGACAATTGACAGAAACCCTCTCCCTGGCCATGCGCCAGCTTTTTGGATGGGGGGGGCTGCTGGCCCCGCTTATCACCGGCGGCATTGGGCTGTATCTGGTGCTGTGGGGCATGGATCAGCAGCCGGAAATCCCTGCCTTTCGTGTTACCGGTTTTGTCTTGCTCTTCCTCTCGTTTGAAGCGTTTGCCACGCAGGTAGTCCTGGGGCGGGGAACGTATGCCGACGTGTGGGCGGTGGCGAAGGCCGGGCATGGCGGCGGCTACCTGGGTGGCCTCGTCACCTATGGTTTGCAGGGAAGCCTGGGCAATTTGGGGGCCGCTTTTACGCTGATCGTAGTGGCGATCATTGGCGCGGTGCTGCTTTCCGGCGTCACGCGGGAGGGGTTCGGGCAGTTCATCAACCAGTTAAAGACAGGGCTGCCCGTGGAAGAAGCTGCTTTGCCAGAGCGGGAAGTGGTGGTCAACAGCCGCCGTGCCCGCCGCCCGGCCAATCCGCCCGATCCCAATCAACCGCCATTGCCTCTGGCGGCCGTGCCCGAACAAGCCACCCCCCCACCGGATACCGCCAAAGTTGCGCCACCACGAGTGCAGTTACGGCCGTCGCGCGAGACACGGCCGTCCGCACCCAAAAAAGAACCCACCGCCAAACCGGAACCGGCAACCATCGTTTCGCCGGTATTTTTGGGCAGTAACGGCCGTCCCGCCCACAACTGGCAGCTACCCACCCTCACCGACATGCTCAACCCCGGCACCGACCATGACCCGTCCGGCACCATCATCCGCGAGCAAGTAGAAATCATCGAACACACGCTGGAAAGTTTTGGCGCGCCCGCCACCGTCGTCGAAATCAACCAGGGACCAACCGTTACCCAATTTGGCGTGGAACCCAGTTTCCTGGAAATGCGCAACGGCAAACGCACCAAAGTCAAGGTGGGCAAAATTGCCGGCCTGGCCGACGACCTGGCGCTGGCGCTGCACGCCGCCGCTATTCGTATTCAAGCACCTGTACCCGGCAAAGGGTATGTAGGCATCGAAGTCCCCAATCCGGCCAAAGCCCTCGTCTCCCTGCGCGACGTGATGGAAACGACCGAGTTCCAGAAAATCAAATCCCCCCTGCGGCTAGGGCTGGGGCAGGATGTGGCCGGACAGCCGATTACGGCCGACCTGACCAAAATGCCGCATCTGCTCATTGCCGGTGCCACCGGCTCCGGGAAGTCTGTGTCAACGGTATCATCGCCTGCCTGCTGCTGCAAAACACGCCCGACCAGTTAAAGCTGGTGATGGTTGACCCCAAGCGGGTGGAACTGACCGGCTACAACGGCATCCCCCATCTGGCGGCGCCGGTGGTGGTGGAGATGGATCGGGTCATTGGAGTACTGCAATGGGCGATGCGGGAGATGGACAACCGCTACAAGCTATTTGCCGAGGTGGGGGCGCGCAACATCACCGACTACAACAAAAAAATCCGCCGCCAAAAGGACGCCGAATCGCTGCCCTACATCGTCATCATCGTAGACGAACTGGCCGACCTGATGATGATGTCGCCGGAGGAGACGGAGCGGGGCATCACCCGGCTGGCGCAGTTGGCGCGGGCGACGGGGATGCACCTGATTATTGCCACGCAACGGCCGTCGGTAGATGTGGTCACCGGTCTGATCAAGGCCAATTTCCCGGCGCGGATCGCCTTTGCCGTCGCCTCCGGCACGGACAGCCGCGTTATTTTGGACGCGACGGGCGCAGAGCGGCTGTTGGGGCAGGGGGATATGCTCTATCAAGCGCCGGACGCGGCCTCGCCCATCCGGGCGCAGGGCTGTTTTGTCAGCGATGGCGAACTGAGCAAGCTGATTGATTATTGGCGCATTGCCCGCCGCTTTAACCTCATTCCGGCGACGGAAAGTGCGCAGCCCCGTCCCGTTGAACCGGCAGTAGAGGAAGAAGACGAGCCGGTTGGGCCGCAAAATCAGACGAAAACGGTAACGGACACGGCCGTGACCCAACCCGCCCCCGCCATTGCGCCACCGGTGATCAATATGGGTGGTGCGGCCGTGCGCCAATCGCCCCAGAGCAAACCGGTGGTCGTGACCAATACACCCACGCCTGAACCGGACGACGTGTTTGCCCCTTCGCCCAAACCTGTGGCCAAACCCGAACCATCCAAGCAGCAGCCGTTGTGGGAGGCGCTGCAAGAAGCCGAAAACGAACCGCCATCGGCCGAAGATGAACTGATGCCGGAAGCGATTGCTATGGTGCGCCAACTCAACAAAGCCTCCACCTCCCTCCTCCAGCGCCGGTTCCGCATTGGCTACACCCGCGCCGCCCGCCTCATTGACGAGATGGAGGAGATGGGCGTTGTTGGCCCACCCACCGGCACCAGCAAAGCCCGCGAAGTGCTGCCCTGGGACGGTCCGCCCGCCGCCACCGGCCCGAAAATTGAAGGGAGCCATGAGCCAACCGAAACCGACGAAGAGTTCTGATATTGGCGCCAAACGGCTGGTGAGCCTGGCCCCCACGGCCTGGGTAAGATGGCTGACGGGGGTAGACACGGCCGTATCCCTGGACATCCTCTCCGGTGAATTCCAATGGGTCAGCCGCGCCAACGACGTGTTAATCCGCGCCCACTCTCCGCCGCACGGCGACTTCCTCGTCGCCAACGAAATCTAGCTACACGCCGACCGGCGCATGGACATACGCCTCCGCGCTTATGCGGCTCTGGCGGAAGAGCGGTATAATCTACCCGTCTTTCCCGTCCTCGTGAACATTCTGCCTACCACTACACCCATTAGCCAGCGTTACTACTCCGAATTTATGGGGCTGATCGCTCGACAGGATTTCAAAGTGATCAACTTATGGGAAGTGGAGGCCGGGCTGGTTTTTGACCTGAATTTGCCCACGCTGCTGCCATTTGTGCCGGTGTTGAAGGGTGGCGATAATGTGGCCTCTGTCAAAAAAGCGGTCAACCTGCTGCGTGCCGAGGGCGACCTGGAAGAGTTAGAACCGCTGCTTACGTTCTTCGCTCGCTTTGCTTTAGAATCGGAAGTGATCAGACAAATTATGAGGTGGGATATGGCTGTTTTAAGAGAATCACCCTGGTATAACGAAATTTTGGCGGAAGGTCTGGCCGAAGGTCGAGAAGAAGGTCGAGAAGAAGGCCGAGAAGAATTGCTGCTATATATTTTGCGGCGGCGGTTTGGTGAGCTGCCCTATGATTTGACGCAGCAGATCCGCCAACTTGATGCTGAGAAAAACCTGGAACTGGCCGACCTGGCGCTCGAAGCGAAATCCCTGGCTGAGATTCAAGCCTTTTTCCACGCGAACTAATACCGGGCTGACCACACCTGACAGGTCCTATGCGACCTGTCAGATGTTATTCTGTTTCCATTCCCCTTTTCATTCTTGCAACTGATATTGGTTTGTGGAATACTTCCGCAAAAGGGCGACGGTCATCCGTCGCTTTTTGTGTCTCATATTCGTTTGGCTGCGCTGGCTATTTCCCTGACCACGCAGCGCATTTTCAACAGCACAAGGAGAATAACCTCATGGGGCTTGTAGAATTGATGCCTCAAGACAAGGTGGCGGTCACACGGCCGTCCATCATCAACGACTTTTCGCTGGTAGCCGCTACAGCCAACGGCACCGGCAGCCAGACGGCCAACATGACCATTTTGCGGGCACTCTTCAAAATGGGCATTCCCGTCAATGGCAAGAACATCTTCCCCAGTAACATTCAAGGGCTACCCACCTGGTATCACATTCGCGTCAGCAAAGATGGTTACATCGCCCGGCGGCACACGTCGGAGATATTGATCGCCTTTAACCAGGCGACGGTGGCCGAAGACATCCAGAATTTGCCGCCGGGTGGGGTCTGTATTTTTAATGCGGATTGGCGCAACACACCACAGCGGGATGATGTGACCATGTATGCCATTCCCGTTAATCAGTTTGTGAAGGAGACGGGCACAACGGGCAAACAGAAGGATTATGTGGCCAACATGGTTTATGTGGGGGCGGCCGCACAGTTGCTCAACATTCCGTTGGAAAAGATAGAGGAGGCTTTGAGCTTCCACTTCAAGGGGCGGCGCAAGTTGATTGACCTGAACTTGAATGTGGTGAAAGCGGCTTATGAGTGGACGGCCGAACACATTGTCAAAAGCGACCCCTACGGCGTGGAGCCGATGAATGAAACGGAAGGGCTGATTATGATGACCGGCAATGAAGCCGCCGGGTTGGGGTCGGTTTTTGGCGGCGTCACGTTTGCTGCCTGGTATCCCATCACCCCGTCCACCAGCCTGATTGACGCCCTGAACGAGTATCTGCCGCAGCTGCGCCGTGACCCGGAGACGGGTGAACACAACTATGTGGTGGTGCAGGCGGAGGATGAATTGGCGGCGATTGGCATGTTGCTGGGTGCGGGCTGGGCCGGGGCGCGGGCGATGACGGCCACGTCTGGCCCTGGCATTTCGCTGATGGCGGAGTTTGCCGGGTTGGGTTATTTTGCGGAGATTCCGGCGGTGATTTGGGACATTCAGCGGGTCGGCCCCAGCACGGGGCTGCCCACGCGCACCGGGCAGGGGGACGTGACCTTTGTCTATTATCTGGGGCATGGGGATACGAAGAATGTGATTTTGTTCCCCTCGACGATTAAGGAATGTTTTGAATTTGGCACAACGGCGCATAATCTGGCGGATGGGTTGCAGACGCCGGTTTTTGTGCTGAGTGACCTGGATTTGGGCATGAACAACTGGATGTCGGAGCCGTTTGATTATCCGGCGGAGCCGATTCAGCGGGGCAAGGTGCTGCGCGGCGATGAGATTCCGCTGGATTGGGGGCGGTATGTGGATGTAGACGGCGATGGGGTGGGCTACCGCACGTTGCCGGGCGATGAGAACTGGCGCAGTGCCTGGTTTGCGCGGGGGACGGGGCATAATGCACGGGCGACATACAGCGAACGGCCGTCGGACTGGCACGAAAATATGGATCGGCTGCGGCGTAAATTTGACACGGCGCGTGACATGGTACCGGGGCCGATAATTGACGAAGTGGAGGGGGCGGAGATCGGCATTATTGCCTATGGCACGACGCGCTACGCCATTGAGGAGGCACGGGATCGGTTGGCGGCGGATGGGATTAAGACGAGCTTTATGCGGCTGCGGGCGCTGCCGGTGAATGGCACGGTGCGGGATTTTATTGCCCGTTACAAGCAGGTGTATGTGATTGAGATGAACCGCGATGGACAGATGCACGCCATTTTGCAGACGGAAGCGCCGGAACTGGCGACGCGATTGGTGTCGCTGGCGTATCTGGATGGGATGCCGTTGACGGCGCGGTGGGTGGTGGAGGCGATTTTGAAAAAGGCGTAATCCGTAACTCGTTGTCCGTGGTCAGATTTCGGATTACGGTTTACGAATTACGGTTCACGGAGATTGAAGATGGGTACAAGACGAGAACCTAATGTGAATTTAATCGGGCTGGCGAAGGTGGATTATAACGGCAGCCCAACGACGTTGTGCCAGGGGTGCGGGCATAATTCGATTGCCAGCCAGGTGATTCAGGTGGCGTTTGAGTTGAGTGTACGGCCGCATGAGATCATCAAGTTGAGTGGGATTGGCTGTTCGAGCAAGTCGCCGGCTTATTTCTTGGGGCAGTCGCATGGCTTGAATGGGCTGCACGGCCGTATGCCCAGTCTGGCTACGGGGGCATTGCTGGCCAACCATCAGTTGCGTGGCATTGGCGTGAGTGGGGACGGGGATACGGCCAGCATTGGCATGGGGCAGTTCAAGCATTTGATGCGGCGCAATGTGCGCATGGTGTACATTGTGGAGAATAACGGCGTCTATGGCCTGACGAAGGGGCAGTTTTCGGCGACGGCGGATGAGGGGCAGGAGTTGAAATATGCCGGGGTGAATGATTTGCCGCCGATTGATATTTGTATGGAGGCGGTGATTGCCGGGTGTGGTTTTGTGGCCCGCTCGTTTTCGGGGGATGCGAAGCAGGTACGGGAGTTGTTGAAGGCGGCGTTGAGTCATCGGGGCACGGCCGTGCTGGACATCATCAGCCCGTGTGTGGCCTTTAATAACCATGACACCTCTACCAAGAGCTATGGCTATGGCAAAGACCACGAAGCGCCGCTGCATGATTTTGGCTGGGTGCCGCCCGCGGAGGAGATTACCATTGAGGCGTATGATCCGGGTGAAATGCGCGTGGTGGAGATGCACGACGGTTCGCACATTCAACTGCGCAAGCTGGAAGAGGATTATGACCCGACGGATAAACTGGGCGCGCTGCACCGGCTGCAATGGGCGCAGGAGCAGCAGGAGTTTATTACGGGCTTGATTTATTATGACCCGGAACGGCCGTCGCTGGCCGAAGTGAGCCGACTGACAGATACACCATTGGCGCTGCTGGATGGGGAACGGATACGGCCGTCGGCCCAGGCGTTGGCGGAGATTATGGTAGGGTTGCAGTAAGTCGGTTATCGGTAAACAGTAATCGGTAATCAGGAGAGACGGCCGTACCCGCTACGGCCGTCTCTTTTTAGTTTGCCATCATAGAAACAAGGAATGTTACGGCCGTATCACCACAGGTAGATATAACTGATAAGGGACTTGAACAAAGACGGCCGTTACGGCATTGTTTTGAGTGATGGTGATGACTTGTGGATTTTTGTTGCCAGATAAATCGCCACTCCAACTATCAAACAACCAGCCGGCATTGGGCACGGCCGTCATGGTAATAACATCCCCATAGTAATAAACGGGCTGCTCCGGCTGGACAATCAAACTGCCATTACCGGCAGTTTGAACATCCAGCGTGTAGGGGATAGCGTTGAACTCGGCAGTGATGGAGAGACTTTGGGTAATGGTCAGAACCTGGGGGTTTTGAGTGCCAGCTAGACCACCACCCCACTGATCAAATGTCCAACCAGCGTCCGGCACGGCCGTAACCGTAATCGTTTCCCCGTAACTGTAACCCGGCTGCTCAGGCTGAATATGGATTTCGCCACCTGGCCCGGCAATCGTCTCTATGCCAAAGAGAGCGGAGGCAAACAATTCCCAATCACCTGATTGGCAGATGGGCACAGTCAACCAGTTTTCATCCAGGTTTCGCGCATATGGCCCACAGGCGGCATATTCCCACTGACTACCATTCCATCGCTGCAACACCAGCGAATTTTCATTCAGCCCAACCACATCTTCATCGTTATAAGTGAGTGTCAGGGTAAGAGGCTCCTGTAAAACGGTATCCTGCTGGCGCACAATTCCTTGATAGAGGGCAATGTGGAAAGCCCGTTCCATGGGCAGCAAATCAGATGGGGCGACGGCCGTCACCCACCTTGCCAATTGCTCCGATTCCATGACGCTGGTATAGAGTAATTGGTTGGTTTCTGTCACTGCATCCGCAGGGGCCGTCAGGGTGAGGGTACGGCCGTTGCCATCTGTATAGTTCAATGCCCCACCTGCCCCCGGTTGCAGCGGCGTTTGTGCATCTGCCAGTTGAATGGCAATGTGTGGTACTTGGGTATACAGGCTGCCAAATCCAGACCCAAAATTACTAATTGCATTGTAGGTTGGGTCAACTTCCAGCTTCACGCGGAATCCCAGTGTGTTTGTAATGCTGTTACTGACCACATCTGTTAGTTCTACCACAAAAAGCTCTGGTGGATCATTTTCATCGGTGGTCAAGGTGGTGATAAGCGCCGAAGGGCGGTCAAAATCATCAATTGTCACAGCCAGATCAGCAGGTTGGTAAAAAGCGAGCTCATGAGTTATGGGTGGGACAGGAAAAGAAATTGTTGCTCGCTCTTCAGTTAAAACCAGGTGTGCCTGAGCCAATGGCTGGGTTAGCTCTGGCAGCGTCATTTCCAAAAAGCCCCGATTAAATGCACGATTCATAGATGTCGTTTTGAAATAGCTGGATAGGACCATATCGCTTGGGGATACCTGAATAATCCCCATCTCTGGCATATAAGACACACTCCCGGTTGCCTCCGCCGGAACGGTAATAGTCGCCGTGCCATTCACTGAACAGAGTGGCGTCCCGCTGAATGGCGGCGGCGGCGAAGCGGAAAGATAGCTGTTGTAAGCACCATCGGGATCGCTAAAATCTACTATATCAGGTGCCCAATCATGTGTGGGAACACCTTCGTCATCGAACATGGAATCAACGGCATAATCAAAAGTTTCGTTGGGAGAGATGAAAGAGAGTGGAAAAACCAGGCGTAGCGTATGGCTATCCCAATCATACCAACCTACACTGCAAGGATTCAGACTGCTCAGAGCACCATCGAACGAAAAGCCATTACCATATAAAGCCCCGAAGTTGCCTGTTAGACTAAAGGTTTCATCAGCGCCCGGCTGGTCACAGGCGTTGCCTGTTCCGGCGTCAGCATCGGTATTGAGACACCAGGAAATTGTCTGGGGCAGGTCATCCATAAATGGTATGTCCAGAAAACGAAGTCGGATGTCTACTTTGTTGTTCCACACAACGGCCGTGCCAAATGTCAGGTCGGCGTGGGGCAAGGCAACATCACCGGCCGGGTCTTGCCAGACGCCCAACGTCACCGTGGGATCATCGAGTTCCACAAATACCTGGGACAAAACCAGCGGGCCACAAGGTGATTGGGGGCAGGTGGGGGTGGGGCCAACGGCCGTCACCGTCACTTGGTGAATACCCTCATCAGCCGTGAAACCCAAATAATCGGTAACAAACTCCTCTGTCTGGCCGGTGGCGGTGATGACGCTCCCGGCAAAGTCTATGACCTGCACCGTATAGCTCACCACGCCCATTCCATCCACCACCAGCATGATTCCCCCCGTGCCCAAAGGTAGCTGAATTGTCGCATCCTGGTTCAATATCAAGACGATGTTGCCACCGTCGGGATTTTCGGGGTCTGGCGGGCAGGTAGGGTCAGCACAAAAGGCAGAAGTCACCCCAAACGGGTCGGTGAAGGTCACACCATTCAGGATGAGCGGGTTAGAAATGTACTCCTGGCCGGGGACGGGGACGCTAGAGCCGTTTGGCGGCAAATTTTCAAAATTGATGTTGGTGAGCGGCCCGGTAGCCGCCTCAAAACTGGCATAATCGGTATAAACTGTTGTTTCCGGCACATGGGGTTCCAGGGAAAAAATAGTCGCCGCTCCTAATAGGAACAGACTGACCATTATGCATAAACCAAATACACGATACTGATTGTTCATTTTTGACCTCCGATGGTAAATATGGCACAAGTGCCCCCAATCAATGATAGATATGTGTACTATAGCATAGGTGTTTGCTGAACTGCCAGTGATATTTTAGCTAGTGGTTGAGAATTAAGATCATGTTATTATGCTGTATCCCACGACACGGCCGTACCACCTACGGCCGTGTCTGACCGAGAAGTTGTGATGGACGATATTGGCACCTACCAGGAGCGTAAATTCCCGGCGTTTCGCAACCCGACGATTGATGTGCTGGAACACGGCCGTAAAAAACACCACATCCCCCTGCTATTAGAAATTGATGTGACCGAGGCGCGTGATTATTTGCGCCAGATCAAGGCTGAAAGCGGGCAGAGCATCTCCTTTACCGTCTGGGTGATGGCCTGTGTGGGGCGGGCGGTGAGCGAACACAAGCATGTTCATGCCCTGCGCAAAGGGCGACGGCGGCTGGTGCTGTTTGATGATGTGGACATTTCGGTGTTGGTGGAGAGAGTGGTTGGTGACGGCAACGGCCGTATCCAATCCTTACCCATGCCCACCATCATCCGCAAAACGAACGAAAAGAGCGTCCAGGCCATCCACAACGAAATCCGGGCGGCGCAGGAAGCGCCATTGGCAAAAGATGAGGTGCAAATTGGTGGTGGACGCCGCACCTGGGCGACTCGTTTGTTTGCCATGCTGCCCGGATTCCTGCGTCACCTGATTGTGTGGCGGCGGCTGGCGCGTAACCCCTTTCTGGCGAAAAAAATGATGGGCACGGTGGTGGTCACATCAGCGGGGAGCGTGGGCAAAGACAATGGCAGCGCCTGGGGCATCCCGTTGGGCATTCATCCGTTGATTGTGGCGGTGGGCACCATTGCCCGTAAGCCGGGAGTAGTGGGGGAGGCCATTGCCATCCGCGAAGTTCTCAGCCTGACCGTCTTATTTGATCATGATGTGACCGATGGCGCGCCGGTGGCCCGCTTTGTGCATCGTTTGCAGGAATTGTTGGAGACGGGATACGCTCTGAATGAGATGATAGTGGGAGCAGAGAAACGGCCGTAAGAGAGACGGCCGCTTTTTTTGTTATAATGTCGCCATGATGTCGCAGACCAAATCACCAGTTGTAAATACTATTCATACTGTTTAACCATCCCTTATAAACAGGAGGGAACTGTTTATGGAAAAAGAGAAAACAGGCAAATTGGGTTGTGCGAGTCTTATCAGCATAGGGGTAACAGCATTGGTGGGGACAATGATTAGATTCTCGTCTGTGACCGCCAATTTTGCTCAAGATTTCGGTGTGGACAGTGATTTTGCTATATATCTCTTCTCTGCTGTTACTGCCGTTGTCGCGGGAATGCTCACCTATTTCATTTTCACCAGATTGATCAAAATAGACGAGATTTGAAACTCCCTTCTTGCTAAATAGGAAGGCCTTATGGTACGGCTTAAATCCAAAAATGAAGCAATAAGCGCCATTACGAGAAGCCAGAGTAAAGCATTCCAATTTGAGCGAACGGGTGAAAATTGCCACACCTCAAAAGCATTGAGCGGTGTTTGGCATCACGACCAAACGATAGGGCGATGGCGGGGCAGAGAAACGATAGGGAAAGAACAAATCGAACAACAGCTACGTATTAGTAAAGCAGTTATCCCTGCAAAAAGGAGTTATCAATCAAAATGTCGGCCTGGTTAGGAACCTATTGGTGGTTACTGGCGCTCATTCTGGCGCCTATTATGCTCTGGGTCTATCGGCATGAGCGTTCGTACCGCACTTTGTTAATGGCAGAATTGGAAAAGTTTGGCTTCACCTACATTTCCGAAGAATCACCGGGCGCTTTTGATACCGGCCCGTTCCCAAAATTTGAAAAACCCAAACTCATCCGCTCAAGAGTGCGCTTGCTGGGCGTGCGGGGTGATTGGGCCACCTATCGCCTCGTTCATTTCCATGATGATGCCCATGTAGAACAAACGGCATGGGTCAAGATACGGTATGAAATGTTCCATATTTCCAGTATTGAATGGCATCCCCACTTGCGTAGCTTTGTGACCAGTAAGCAAAAGAAACAGGAAATAATATAAGCTACATCTAACCCTTTCACCTCAACGGTTCGGCAATGAGGGCATCACCAGTACAACGGCCGTATACCTCTCCCAACCCCACACGATACCCATCCCCCTGTGCCCAACCGGTCATCATCAGCTCATCGCCATCCTGCAAGAATGTGCGCGTCTCGCCGGTGGGCAGTGTGAGCGGCCTTGTTCCCCGCCAGGTCAGTTCCAACAGGCAGCCCAATGAATCCGGCGTTGGCCCACTAATCGTTCCCGTGCCCAACAAATCACCGGGGCGCAAATTACAGCCGGTAATGGTATGGTGGGCCACCATCTGCGCCATATGCCAATACAAATGGCGGAAATTGCTGCGGCTAATGGTTATCGGCGCGTCCATTCGTGCGCTTTTCAGCGAAACTTCTAACTGAATATCATAGGTCGTATTCGCTGTTTGCAAATAAGGCAGCGGCGTGGGGTCTTGTGTGGGGCCGGGGATTTGAAACGGCCGTAACGCCGCCAACGTCACCACCCAGGGCGAAATCGAAGTGACAAAATTCTTCGCCAAAAACGGGCCAAGTGGCCGGTACTCCCATCGCTGCACATCACGCGCACTCCAATCATTCAGTAAGACCAACCCAAAGATATGCTCCTCTGCCTTTTCCACCGGAATTGGCTGCCCCAACCGGTTGCCGGGGCCGATGAAAAAGCCCATTTCCAGTTCAAAATCCAGTTCGGCAGTGGCCGCATAGATGGGGGCGGTTGCACCAGGGGGCAGAATTTGGCCACACGGCCGTACCACCTCCGCCCCACTCACCACAATGGAACTGGCACGGCCGTGATAAGCCACCGGCAACTGCTTCCAATTCGGCAGCAGCGGCGGCTCATCCGGGCGGAACATCTTGCCCACATTGGCCGCGTGATACTCCGACGCATAAAAGTCAGTGTAGTCCCCAATCACCGCCGGCAACTGCATGATCACATCTGCCACCGGATGGAAAACCTGCCCGCGTAGTTCGGCATCATCACGCAGCGCCTGGTTATCCGCCGCCAATAGCTCTTGCAGCGTCACACGCGCCTCATCCCAGGCAGCAGCCCCCAATGCCATGAAGGAATTGAGGGAGGGCTGGTCAAACACGGCCGTGTCCCGCAGATACGGCCCATCAAACAGCCCATGCGCTTGCAGCCCGGCCACATCCACCACCCAATCACCCAGGCGCGTGCCAATGCGGGCACGGCCGTCGTCCCGCAAACGAAACACGCCCCAGGGCAAATTCTGAAATGGAAAAAAGGACTCTTTAGCAACCGTGACAAAAGATTGGCGCATATTTACGATAAGATTGGTTCAATCTTCAAGATTGAACCAATCTCCTAGAAAACAAAAAGCCCCAACAACCAGGTTGGGGCTATTAGTGGGAATAGAGAAAGCTCTATGCCTTTTTCAAAACCGGCAGGCCGTTCTTGCTTTCAGACACTTTGTACCCGGCGGGTACGGCATCCATAGCACCATCTTTGACTTCTTTAGCAAAGAAATAGATGGTTTGGGTACGGCCGTTTTTCAACGTCGTGTCCCGCTTGTGCAGAAAATAGGTACTGCCTTTGGAATTCTTTACACTATAAGCCATGATTATCTTCCTTCCTTTTTGAAAAATGTCCAGGCAGGAGAAGCCCGGCGAACCTGTATTTCCCCTCTGTTACCAGAGGTGATAAGCCCTCATGTTAAAGCAATCACCAGGAGATGGCAAGCATTTTTAAGGATTAGTCTTCACTTCAAACGAAAATTTCACGGAACACCCATCTCCTTTACGCTGTTTTGACGCTCCTCTGGCGGATTGTTATACTCCCGCTTCGCAAAACCTGAAACTCAGACCCTTTGGGTTTCCCAAAACTCAAAGGGTCTTTTTGGAAAATAATGGCAGACAAAGACAAACTCATTTCCCGTTCCGAAGATTACAACGAATGGTACAACTCTCTGGTATTGAAGACTGATCTGGCCGATTATGGCCCGGTGCGTGGCACCATGATCGTCAAACCCTATGGCTGGACGCTGTGGGAAAACATCCAGGCCGCCCTCGACCGCCGCTTCAAAGCCACCGGCGTCCAAAACGCTGGCTTCCCCATGTTCATCCCTATGAGCTTCCTGCAAAAAGAGGCCCAACACGTGGAAGGCTTCGCCCCTGAACTGGCCGTGGTCACGCATGGCGGCGGGCAGGAATTGGCCGAACCCATTGTGGTGCGCCCCACTTCAGAGACGATGATCGGCCATGCCTATGCCAACTGGGTGCAGAGTTACCGCGACCTGCCCATTCTCATCAACCTGTGGAACAGTGTGGTGCGCTGGGAACTGCGCACCAAATTGTTCTTGCGCACGCTAGAGTTCTTCTGGCAAGAGGGGCACACGGCCCACGCCACCGCCGCCGAAGCAGACGAACGCACCCGGATGATGCTGGACGTGTATGCCGATTTTGCCATCAATGAAGCGGCCGTACCCGTCATTCCCGGCGAGAAATCAGCGATGGAACGGTTTGCGGGGGCAGATCAAACCTTAACCATTGAAGCAATGATGGGGGATGGCAAGGCGCTGCAATCCGGCACCTCCCACAACCTGGGGCAGAACTTTGCGCGGGCGTTTGGCATCCAATATCTGGACACGAACAACGAGTTGCAGCATTGCTGGACGACCTCCTGGGGTCTCAGCACCCGTTTTGTGGGGGCGATCATTATGACACACGGCGATGACAATGGGCTGGTGCTGCCACCCCGCTTAGCGCCGTACCAGGTGGTGATGGTGCCCATTTACCGCAAAGATGAAGACAAAACGGCCGTACTCACTGCCACCCATCGCCTCCAACAAACCCTCACCGATGCCGGTGTGCGCGTCAAAGTGGATGACCGTGAAAACCTGACGCCCGGCTACAAATTTAACGATTGGGAACTGCGCGGTGTGCCGCTGCGCCTGGAAATTGGCCCCCGCGACATTGAAAACAACTCCGTAGCCCTGGCCCGGCGCGATGTGCCCGGCAAAGAGGGCAAACAGTTTGTCTCGCAAGATGGGCTGCCCCAAACCGTCACAACACTGTTGGCCGATATTCAACAAAACATGCTAGACAAAGCGACCCGCTTCCGCGACGAAAACACGCATAATGTGACGAACTACGCGGATTTTCAGACGGCCGTGCAAACCGGATTTGCGCGTGTCTGGTGGGCGGGCAGCGATGCCGACGAATCCCGCGTCAAAGAGGAAACCAAGGCCACCATTCGCTGCTTCCCCCTGGCCCAGCCCGGCGGTGAAGGCGTCTGCTTTTACACCGGCCAACCAGCTACTCGCCAGGCCATCTTTGGCCGCGCCTACTGATTATTCTTCCGGTTCTACCACCTCAAAGCCAGCGTCGCGTAGCGCCTGTGCCCGGCGGCTATGAATCGAAGCCACTGCAAAAATGAAACGGGTTGGCTCTACGCCGGTTGCTCGTGTATATATCTCGCGTTTACGTTGTAAACGCTGGACGATGTGCGGCGAGGCACTGGCGGCAATCTCCACCAGAATGTGATACCCATTGGTGATGATCAGGTCAAACTGCTCCCCTTCAAAGTCACGTGTTTCCACTTTCGCCGCAAAACTCTTCTCCAGAATGGTAATCATCGTTTCCCGGAAAAGCGACTCGCTGCGGATGCCCCATCGTGCGCCCAACTGGTCTATACGCCGATACACTTCCTCGAAGCCCTGGCGCATCTCGGTATGTAATTGCTCAAAACGCTGGTCAACCTGCTCAAAACGCTGGTCAACCTGCTCAAAACGCTGGTCAACCTGCTCAAAACCTTCTCGGATTTCACTGCGCACCAGTTTAAACTCTTCACTGTTTTCTTCACGAAACTCGGACAACTCCTGGCGTACAGCGACTACTTCTTCTTTGCGGGCAAAGGTTTTCAGGAAGACATGGTACAACTGTGGTTCTAATTCAGGGTATTCATCCAGTATTTCCGGCAGTTGGTGGGTGAATATATGTATAACTTCATCTTTACTTAAAACAGTCATTATAGCCCTGCTTTTGAGTGGCTTAACGGATGGCATTGCCCTCACCATGCAAAATTTCTACATTCCAGTCATTTTACCAAACCGTAGCCAGATAAACTATAAGGGCGCAAATTCTCACATTTTCTGCAAGATCAAGATGTAGTGGTCGCCCCAACTGCCGGTGAGGCGGGCGGTGTGGCGTTCCCATTCGTTGAGCCAGTTAAAGATGCGGGGCCAGCGGTCAACCAGATGGTCCAGGTAGCTGGGCGGCAGCCAGAGGCCCAGACTTTCGGTATGCTGGTGGTGAAACCAGGGGGCAAATTCCTGACGCAGCCGTCGGGCGGATGGATACCAGATGGGAATAGTATTGCTGCCAATGGTGGCGGGGGCTGAAGTGTGGAAACGGCGCACGGCCGTACCCCATTCCCCATGCGCCAGATGCCAGCCCACTTCCCAGGGGCACCACGGCCCCATGACGACTAACACTACTTTGCCACCCGGTTTCACCAATTGCCCCAGACTTTCGGCCACTGGTCGCCATTCGTTGATAGTGTTCAGGCCGCCGAAGTTGCTTAAGACGCCATCGTAATCGGTAATCGGTAATCCGTCATCCGTAATCGGTTTACGGGTTACGGATGACGGATTACGTTTTTCCACGATCTCTTGCAGCGAGAGTTGTACGGCCGTTACCTGATCCTCGACGCCGGTTTGTTGCGCTTTCACGGCCGTGACCCGCACCATTTCTGCCGATCCATCCGTCGCCGTCACGTTCGCCCCCTGCTGTGCCAGCCAGACGGCATCTTCGCCAGTGCCGCAGGTCAGTTCCAGGATATGCTGCCCGGCGTGGAACTGCTGCGCCAACACGCGCCACACCCGCTGCCGCAGCAGTTGGCCAAGGTGGGTATGCGTAAAATCAGTATCGTAGGTGGAGGCGAAGGCGTCGAAGGCGGAGGGGATCATAGAAGTAAGCAGTAAGCAGTGAGCGGTGAGCGGTACTGCCTACTGCTCACTGCTTACTGCTCACTTTTCCAACTCACCAGGCGTCAGCCGCGCGGTCTTCAGCGGGCCAGCCGCGGCCGCTGGCGTCGGCGGTACGGCCGTTTTCGCGTTGGTGTTGGGTCAGGCGCATCCCCAGGCGGCCACGTTGGACATTGGCAAACAGTTTACCCAGGCGAAGCGGGTTGCGTTCACCCGCCAGCCGCGCTTTGTGCAGATTCACTTCGTTGACCAGCCAGCGGGTGGCATGATCGTAAAATTGGGGGGAGTAACGGCCGTTGACCTGCAAATCCCGGTCGGTACGGCCGTCCCAATCCAGCGGCGTCGTCACCCGGTCGGCCACTTCGTCGTAAAAAGCGGTGCCTTTAATGGGATAGGCCACCGTCGTCAGGAAAATATCGGGGTTGGACTGCTTCAGGTAATCGGCCGTGGCTTCAATATCGCGCACCTCTTCACCCTCGTAGCCGAGCATGATGAACATGCCCACCTCAATGCCCGCCGCTTGCAGCAGCTTGTTTTTCGCCAGCAAGTCGTCCACCGTTGTTTTGCGTTTCATGGCGTCCAACATGCGCTGCGAGCCGCTTTCGGAGCCGAGCCAGAGCCGGGCACAGCCCATTTCCGCCAGGGCGGTGATGATTTCCGCATCCAGCCGGTCCGGGCGGCTGATGCACTCAAAGGGGATGCGGAGGCCGCGTTTTTTGAGTTCGGCGGCGTAGCTAAGGAACCAGCGTGGGGCGATGGTCAGCACGTCGTCGGCGTACCAGAGTTGGTCGGGCTGGTAGGTTTCTTGAATCCAGGCCACTTCGTTGACCACATCTGCCACGGAGCGGCGCCGGTGGCTGTGGCCGAAGACAGTATGGCTGCACCAGGTGCAGGTGTAGGGGCAGCCGCGGGCGGTGATGAGAGAAACGGAACTCATGCCGTGATAGGTTTTCCAGGTGTGCAGATAGCGGGGCATATCTATGGCCGCGCGGTCGGGCCAGGGTTGGGCGGAGAGGTCTTTGATCTGCGGCCGTGCCGCCGTCTGCACCACCCGCCCCTCCTTGTCTTGAAAAATGATGCCCTGGATCAAATGGAGGTTGGTACGGCCGTGTCGCCCCAGATGTGGGATCAACTCCTCCAACGTCACTTCGCCTTCGCCATTGACGATGATGTGTGCGCCGCGGGCCAGGTATTCGGTGGCGTAGCTGACCGGCTCCGGGCCACCCAGGATGATGGTGGCCCCCACTTCGCGGCAGACGGGCATCATGCGCAGGATATTTTGTTTGGTCATCAGGTTGCAGTAGAGGCCGACGAGCGACGGCCGTGTCTCCCGTACATGGGCCACAAAATCCGCCATTGTCTGAAAGGTGGTGTCGTATAAATCTACGGCGAACCCTTTGGCCTTGAGGTGGGAGGAGATGTAGAGCAGCCCCAGTGTGGGGTACGGCTTCATAATCGCCTGTTCGTGCGCGTCCTCGGCAATGAAATATCCGTGTGAAAGCAAGATGTCCATTTAGGGATTATCAACCAGGAGGACGGGATGGTCAACGGCCGTAGCGAGATTGTGTGGTGTGGGTGACGGCGCTAAATTTCACCACTCTTGCTGAAACAATGTATAATCTTGCCATCGTGTCTTGAAAAGTGTATTCCAAGTCTTGGAACAGTTTAGTTAGTTGGGGGTTAAAACATGAATTTCAATGTGGGAATCATTATTGCCATTGTATTTGCAATAGTCATGTTGGCCTTACACAAACGGAAACACATAGCGCCAGAAACCATACACATTTGGGCAAGTATAGTTCAAATTGCTCAGTTTATGGGTCTTGTAGTAATTGCCGTAATTGCCGTATTTGCCTTTTATTCCTTTTTTCAACAAGAACCTGGTGGGTCTGAGTCTACTTCAACTCCTACACCTACTGAAACAAATACAATTCCTCAAGAAACTGCAACTCCAGCTCCAACACCATCTGGTACGCCAACACCACAAGTCGAAGTCATAGCAACTGCATTACCGTTTGCTCCAACAGCAACTTTTCAAGTTGAGATAACTGGAACAATGGGCAACCCTACAAGCATTGATGTGCCAATCACGTGCATAGGGTTTAATGACTTCGGAGCAGGAGAGGAAGATACAGTCCCTCCTGGTACTGTTGTTGTCGGTGACATCGTTATTGACGAACTAACTCAGTACGATCTCGGCCCAAAAGAAAATACTGTTGCATATTTTGAGAAGGAAGCGGATGTAGAAGCCCCGTGGGGTGCTACATGTTTTCATGATAATGCTGAGTCTCTCACCCGCTATATTCAAGACTCGTTTACTAATGGCTGTAAAACATCAACAGATCCAAGCCCTTGCACTAAAGTAAGAGAAGTAATTGTAAGATTGAATGGAGAGCAAGATGCTCGATGCCATTATCCAGACGGTACGATACAGGAGTTAGATGGTGATTACGGAAGCGGGACATGGTGTCCAGAGCAACCGTAGTCCACGGCAACTAAGCCTTAGAGCAATGTTTACGCTCCTGCTGGAGTGGGGTCTTTTCCAATGGCGATGGCCGGTGTTCAGCACCGAGCCATGTTTGTTTGGCCGGGGCAGCGGATGGATGGAAGTGAATGAGCGGATGGGGGCACGGCCGTACACCCCGGCGTCTTCGCCGCCCATCACCTGCTCACCTCATCACGGGGCCCTCTTGTCTGGGCAGGTTGACAGCCCTCTGCTTTTCGTGATAAGTTTCAGTCATCCATATGGAGGTAAAACAAGATGTCTAAACCATCATCTGTAGCCATCCAACGCAAAGTGACTGTTACCCTGCCGGAAGAATTGTTAGCCCAATTAGACGCCCGTATTCCCGCACGTCAGCGCAGTAGTTTTATTGCTACCGCCATAGAGACACAATTGGCGATAGCAGAGCAAGAAGCTGCTCTGGAAGAAGCAGCCGGCGCATGGACAGACAGTAATCACCCAGACATGTTGAGCGAAACAGATATTGATGCCTGGCTCAATCAACTACGGCAGGAGTTATGATGGGTAAGTATCTGTTGGATAGTGGCATTGTTTTGCGACATTTGCGCGGAAACAGGCGCGTGGTGAACCTGCTGCGACAACTGGGGCATACGGAGCGATTGGCTATTTCCGTTATCACACGCCTGGAAGTTCATACGGGAATGCATGAAGACGAACGGTACGCGTCACAGAAGCTGTTGTCCCGCTTTTTGACTTTCAATCTGGATTCAACGATTGCAGATCGAGCAGGGGAGTTGGTGTACCACATACGCCGTAGGGATGAATGGTTGAGCATTCCCGACGCGATGATTGCCGCAACGGCCGTGCAGCATACTCTCACACTCGTCACCTTGAACCGGAAGGATTTTACGGGCATACCAGGGTTAAGTTTGTATCCAGTACCAGAGTGAAAGGACAATTGCCTGCCTCCGTTGCTGTAGCGGGTGTTTGGCGTGGTTACTCCCACTCAACACAGATAACCGTTTTGTCGCCGCCGCCATTATCTATGCGGTTATCATACTCTTCATACCAGACCTTAAAATTTGTGCCCAAAGGCAAGCGGCTGCGGGCAAAACCATAGGCCAATCCATAACATAAACTGTCAGGAAACATGTTCTTCTGCGTGACTTTATAAAACTTGTCATGCACCTTCTCGGTAATGATTTCGCCAGGATTCCCGTTACGAAAACTCAAATGCATATGATCATGCCAATGTTCAAGGACTACCGGTAACGGAGCCGCAATAATATCTTCTGGTTCCACGCCATATTCCGCCGTTTTTACGCCAATAGCTACCAGATTGGCGGTGGCTCCTGGGCCTTCATGTAGTTCTTTCAACACATCTAGAACAGGTTGTAATGGATACCATTTTTCTGGGTCAGGGTCGGTCATGCCATGTTTTCTAAAGATTGGCTCAATAATATCAGCCTGCACATTATCAAGATAAGCGAACAAGGTTTGCCCTAAAATTTCCATTTCTGGATTACACTTAAAATCATGTTTCATGTTTTTTTCCCTGAGTAAAGAACCAAAATCTCAATAACTTGCAGTATAGTATAAAGTCGCTCTTAAATTATTCCAAACGTACTTTACTCCTGTTTGGGGCACGCGCCTATTAAACCGGGTGACGTTCCCTTATGCTCATCAAACAGGTGCGGCAGGTTAGTGAGGCAAGAGTAGAACTGTATCACTGGTCGCGATACCAGTTCTATTGCCAGTAGCAACAACAGCGTATTGAGCAGCAAGATGGCAAACACCTGGAAGCCTCTTGCCAATCGAGACGGTGATCGTTGATTCATGGACTATTCCTTGTTTGCAACTGCCATAACGTGAGCGCCCACAGCAGCAGCGAACCGGCCAATTTGGGGTATGCCAGTAACGTCCAGGCGCCATCAGCCAGGCGTGGTGAACGGTAGGGCAGGTCAGTAGAGACCAGGACGAAGGCGGCCAGCAGCATTAACCACATCAGCGGTTGGCCCTGTTCCCGTGTGCGGGCGGCGACAATGGCCAGCGGTAATATCAGCAGGGGATAATGATAGTCAACTGTTGCCGGATTAATCATCATACCCAACGTTAGGAAGAGGGCAAATAATAAATCGTTGACGGCCGTGTCTTCACCTGCACCAACCAACCGGCGTGTACTCTGGTAGGCGGCAAACAGTGTGACGGCCGTTAGCACAACCAGCCCCAACACAGACAATCCCTCCCCAACCGCCGGATAATCAAAAAGAGGAGATGGGTTCCATTGGGCGTCGGGTATGAATAGCCGTTTGCTGAAACTACCCCACGTTTGATAGGCGACCACCATAAGAATCGGTTTATTGGATGATTGCAGGAAATTGACGGCGAATTGCTGCCAGGCAATCACACCCAGCCTGGGCAAAGAGAGCAGAAAAATGAGTACGGCCGTGCCGCCGCCCCACACCATGATGCGCCAGCGTCTTTGCAACAAAAACAACGGCCATAGCAGCAGCCCGGCCAGCTTAAAAATGAGCATCAGCCCCAGAGAAGTACCGCCCAACCTGTCTTGGCCCTGGCGATAACCATGCCATACCAGCAGTTCCAACCCCAGTAGCAAAATGTAAATTTGCCCCAGTCCAATAGTCACGTAAGCAGGATGGTACAACAGCCCGGCAATGAAAACCCCTGGCAGCCAAGCGCCAGAAAAGCGCAATTGGCGCGCCAGCCACCAGAGTATGAGGATAAAAGCAACCCCGTTCGCCACCGTCCATAAAGTTCGGGCCTGTGGATAAGGCAGTAAGGCCAATGGCAGAAACGGAAGCGGCATGGTGGGGGCGTTAACAAAAAAAGTCTGGTAAACCCCTGGCTCAAAGCGTTCCACAAAGGCGGAATAGCGGTTATCATCATAAAAGTGAAGCGCCGGTTCCCCCTCCAACCACATGACGGCCAGTGCATAATACCCACCGAGGCCGGTCGCCTGGTTTGATGTCTCTTCCAGCACAAACCAGGCAAACCGGATAGCCAGCACCGCCGCGATCACCCATAGGCTGATCGTTACCCCTCGCTGTTTGTCTGATTTCATTCCTCACCCTTCAGGTAATCTTTCCTGTGCCGGGCTATTTCGTAGCGTAAACGCCATCCTTGTGCATACGCCAGCGGGTCGGTGAATGCGCGGTAGCGTATGCCACGAAATGGCTGTCTGGCTTGATGTAATAGCATGATGGCGGCCAACTGCCGGTATTGAGCGCCGCGCACTTCCCAAAAAGGTTCCGCCAACTGACCGAGCCCGTAATACCGGGCTGTATAACGGCGCAAGCGCATGACGTTGCCTATGCTGCCTTGTTGTGTCTGGTAGAGACGGAAAACGGCCGTGATTTCCGCCTCATACGTACTCACATCCACCACGCAATTGGTGAGCACGGCCGTCAGCGGCACCTGTATCTGATAAATCCGCACCAGCACATCAGCGGGCACAATGGCAGCTAACGCGGCCGCCACCTGTTGATGTTCCGGGTGGAAATCTATGCCCGAAGGAGCATAGATAACATCTGGTTTGAAGCGGTGGAGAAGCGGCTGTATTGGCTGGCAAAACTGGTCGGGTCGCCAGTTGCCTTCGGGCAGCCCACACCAGATGAACTCGTCAACGCCCAATGCCTGGGCTACGGCCGTTGCCTCTGTTTGGCGTCGCCGGGCCATTTCCGGCGCAGACAATCCTGCTGCCCGCGAGCGCCGTCCGTCCGTCGCCACCACCAGGCAAAGGGTGTGCCCGGCTTTTTTGTGGCGCAGCATCGTGCCTGCACAGCCTATACTTTCGTCGTCTGGATGAGGAGCCACAACCAGAATGCGCTGGTCGGGCACATCTACCCATGAAGAGGTAGACGGCCGTTGCCCCAACGACAGTTGGGTCATTCCCCAGGCTGCAAATCCGGCTTCCCACACGCCCGTGACCCATCTATCCAGCCTATCCTTTATACCCTTAGATCGCGTCAAAATCGGCCCCCGACATCAGCCAGTTTTGTGGTTTGCGCATGGCAGCTAATGGTAGATCTGTTGCCAACGGAACGATGCGCACCGTGAATGGCGCCTGGCGTGGCGCAAACCCTGCCCGTCGCCAGAGAGGGTAGGCCGCCGTATCCGGTACGGCCTGGGTCACAATGGAATCAGCGCCGGCCGCCAACGAATCATTGACGATGGTTTGCAGGAGGGTGGCAAAAGTTCCGGCATCTACACTCACCAGATCGCCAATAAAACCAATCAGCCGTCCCTCTTCCCGGTGCAGCCGGTAGGCAGCATAGCCGGTGACTTCACCGTTTCGCCCGGCCAACAAAACCCGGTAGTCAAAAAGCGGGTTATCCAGAAACCGCCACTGAACCCAGGAACTAAGACGTGCCACAGAAAATGAAGTGGCCGTCTGGATTTTCTGCCATAACTGATCAAATACTGGGCCGGTAGCCTTGACTGCTTGCACAGACACGGCCGTGTCTGGTACAACCCTCCCGGCCCAATACCGGTTCCACAAGATGCTTACCATAGAGGCACGCTCTGGTCGGCTCCATTTCAGGCGGCGGGCTAGATGCACTTCCGGGCGCAACGGCCGTGACAACCATTGCAACGGGAACAGCGTCTGCCAGCCCAGAGCATCAATCCGTGATCCCCATTGCTCGTTGGGCAGACCGATGGCGTAAGCCACACCTCCGTCGGCCCAGCTTTGATGGGCGTGTTGCACCAGCGCCGTCCATAACCCTTGCCGCCGGTAAGCCGGGTCTACCATCGCATCCACCCCCACCATCGCCTGGCGCAGCCCGCCTCCCACCCACACCGGAACCGGCATCACCGCATATTGCCCCGCCAACTGCCCCTGCGCCTCCACGACCCACACATTTTCTACAATCGAGGGCAGCCCTTTAACTTTCCAATGCCATTGGTCAGGGGTGAGGACACGACCGTAAACCCGCTGAAACAACAGTGCCAGCGCTGCCTCATCCCCTGGTTCATAGCCGCGAATACGCCAGGCGGTCATGGGGTTGTTACTTCCAACCAATGAGAAAGGTCACGCCCGATTAACCGCTGGAGTTTGAGGATGTCGGCCTGGTAAGTTCGGTTGAGCTGCTGGCGCACGGCCGTGTCCAGCAAGGGTTGGGCCACATTAGCATTATGTATCCGGTCGCGCAGCCAGCGCCGTGCCCTCATCGGTGTGAGGGCATTAAAGATCTGTTTCAAAGCGTTTGGCCGGGTCATTAGCGCATACAGAGCCTGGCTGCGTGGTTCACCACCAATGTTGTGCTTCACCGAAACATCCGGGGTGAAAGAAGTATCTACCCCTAAAAAGGTGAACAATTGTGACCATAACTGTGTCGGATTAGTCTGCAAATCATCATGCAAGCACACAAAAATTTGAGTACGGTCAAACAATTGATAGTAACGCTCCAACTGCTCGGCGTAAAACCCCAATTGCTGGTAATGCCAGAAAGGCCACGGCCCCCATTTCCGGGCAATCCGTTCTGGCTCGGCCGCCAGGGCCTGGGCAAAATCCGGCAGTGGCTCCAGTCCCGCCCGCCGGTAGTGGCAGAAGTTGGAAAAAGCGCGCAGGGTTGGCTGCCGCAAGATGGCAATGAGCTTGACCTGAGGCACATGTTGTTTGATTTGTGCCGACGCGGTGTGGCTGTACAGGTAAAGCGGGGAAGATTCACCCACACAATGGTCTGGGCGAGCCTGGGCAAACAAGGCCTGGTAATCGGCCAGAGTGTGTATGCAATGTTGTGCCACCGCTTCCCGGTCATGTGGGCCATGGAACCAGGCGTTCACATCCAGCCCGGCCAGGGCAAAGAAGTTTGTTTCGTTGACCGGACTCATGTAGATTTGGGGGTGCTGTTGCAGGTAATGGTACAGGGAGACAGTTCCTGCTTTGGCGGCGCCAATTACCAGAAAGTGGGGCATTGTCATGGTGTTGCGTGAAAGGTAGAAAACAGGTTATGCAAGAACCACCGTTGGTCAGTGTTATTATTCGCACACATAATCGTGTGGCTTTGCTGGTGGAGGCGGTAGCCAGCGTTCAAAAACAAACATACCCTCATTTTGAGATAATTATTGCCGATCATGGTTCTACTGATGACACGGCCGTATACGCCACTCATCTCACCGGGCCAATCCACTACCTGTACGTGGCCGAAAAAGGATACCAGAGTATACCGTTAAATCGGGCGGTCGCCATTGCCCAGGGTGATCTCATTGCCATTCTGGACGACGATGACCTCTGGCAGCCGGAAAAGCTGGCTAAACAAGTGGGGTTGCTGGTGAATCAGCCAGAGGTGGGATTTGTTTATTGTGATGTGTGCCTGTTGGCTGCCAATGGGGAGGTTTCGCCACCGGCCATGTACGCGCACCAAAAACAAAGCGGCGATATTTTCAATCATCTATTGGCGGGCTGCATCATCCATCCTAGCACCGTTTTGATTCGCCGCGATTTGCTGGCCGCCGTCGGGCCGTTTGATGAGACACTGCCGATTGACGAGGATTATGATATGTGGTTGCGCCTGGCTTATCGCACGGCCGTCGGTTTCATAGATGAACCACTCACCCTGATACGCCGGCATCACAGCCAACAAATATCCTCTGAAAGGTCACGGCTGGCTTTTGAATGTACCTTGACCGTCTTGGAAAAAGTAAAAAAGGAATTTCCCCTTTCATTCAGGCAAAAGCTGCGGCTGCGCCAGACCAGTGCCCGGATGCAAACCCACCTGGGTTTATTGCAATTGAGCCAGTCAGTGGCAACGGCCAGACCGTATTTCTGGCAATCGCTACGCACGAACCCGTGGCAGCGGCGGGCATGGGTGGCGTTGGCTCAGAGTTATATTCCACGACGATGAGAGCATCTTTCTGGCAGTTGTTCCAAAGCGGCGTCGGGCGTGGGCCATCACGGTTGGTGGGTAGTTTGCGCCAACGGGTGAACCAGGACATGGGGGTGGTGCTGGGTGGACATGCGGTCCGGTTAACATTGGGCATCATCAGCAGTGCAGTTTTGGCGCGGGCCTTGGGGCCGGAAATGCTGCGTATGTTTGCGGTGGTGGCGGCCGCACAAACAGTAGCCGGAACGGTGGCAGATTTTGGCCTGCAACGTAGCGCCGTTCGCCATATTGTGGGTGCGGCCGCCCATGAACCGAGCCAGATGCTACGTATGGGCAGTGCGTATGCCACGCTGAAAGTGACCGGCGCATTGATTGTAACCGTGTTGATTATGCTGTGGGCGACGCCTATTTCGCACTGGTTCAAACTGCCGCCAGAAACAGGGCCGGTGATGATCTGGCTGGCCGCGTGGGGGTTGATGGTGGCGGCGGTGGGGGCCATTATGACGACGATCCTGCAATCGCTGCGTCGGTTCCACACGTTGGTGACGTTGCAAACTATCAATATCATCCTGACGGTGGTGATGATGGTGTTTTTGTGGTGGCAAGGAGAGTTGACGGTTATTTCTGCGTTGGGGGTGGGGTTGGTCACGGCCGTGATTACGGCCGTTCTGGCATATATCCGGTTGCCTGCCAGTTGGCGCACGGCCGTACACACCCCCCTTTCCTGGCGCAGCCCGGAGAGCCGCCAGTTACGCTCGTTCAGCAAGTGGATGTGGGTTTCGGCCATGATGACCATTCTGACGATCCAGCTTGATTTGTTACTGGCCAATCGTTTCCTGACTGCTCATCTGGTGGGCATTTATGCCCTGGCGCGCAGCCTGACCATGAAAGCCGCTATCTTAAACCAGACGGTGCATGTGGTGGTGCTGCCCGATGTGTCGGCTTTACCTGATGCCTCAGCCTATCGTCACTATGCCTGGCGCACTTTCCGGCGCGGACTGCTGTTGTCTGCTGGTCTGCTTCTGTTAACGCCGTTAATTGGTTATCTGATTCCGGTCATTTATGGTGCAGCATTTGCCGGGGCCACGCCGGTTTTTTATGGCTTGATGGTGGTTGTGGTCCTGGATTTGTTGTTTAGCCCGCTTTATTTGCTGGTACTACCGATGAATACACCCCAGGTGATCGCTTTTAGCGATACTTTTCAGGTGGGTATCTTGCTGGTATTAGGGGTTTGGCTGCTGCCACTGTGGGGCATCGCTGGAATCATCACGGCGCAGGTGGTGGCCAAGGTGCTGGGGGTGATGTTTGTGGGCAGTGTGTTACTCTTTCATTTGCGCCACAGTCGGTAGAGTAGTACGGTTTCATTAAGCAGTTTTTGCTGGGCGGCAATGTCCGCCGAGAAGCCGTGCTGATGAAATAGTTGCAGCAGATGGGACACGGCCGTGTCCGAAGAAAGCAGCAACAAAATGTGCCCGCCAGGATGGAGGTGCGCACCAGCCTGGGCCGCAAAACGTTCCAGTACATCATTGGCGCGGA
>CAYXUZ010000004.1:77264-98373 GCA_964467705.1 uncultured Ardenticatenaceae bacterium
AAAGCCCTGTCCAGCATATTCTGCGGCTCGCCACGGAAATAGGGTGGGTTAAACAGGATAACGTCGAACTGCTCTCCAGGTATTGCGGCAAATAAGTCCCCTTCACGCACATCCACACACGGCTCTACCTGATTCAGAAGCACATTGATGCGGGCACAGCGCACGGCCGTCGGGTTGATGTCCACCGCAATGACCTGGGCCGTCCATTGCGCCGCAAACACGGCGCCCACGCCGGAGCCGGTACCCATATCCAGCACCCGCGAACCGGGCGGAATGAGTTGTTCATTGAATGTTGTGACCATAAATTCGCTGGTCAGGAAAAGGGTGGGGTTAAACACATCGGGCAGAATGAGAAACGGCCGTCCCGCTACCCGCTCTAAGACTAGCCGATTAAAACGATGGCGTTGAAACAGGTGAAAACGCAGTTTAAGCCACTGCCGCCACAAGGTTCGTTTGAGGTTCATGTTATGTTTGCTGGCCGACGATGAGCAAAAAGGTGGCCGGTTCACGGTGGCGGCGCAGGCGGGCCAGCCATGGCCGTGCTGCCCAGCGCCAGCCATACGCAGGCTGAATCATTTGCCAATGGATGCCTATAGCCGTAGCCAGTTTTGCCAGACGGTCAAATGTCAGGTAATTCTCGGTAGGCAAAGAGTCGCCACCAAAGCCGTAGGTATTATGAAATTGCTGTTGACGTTCTTGTACCATTTGTTGACCACTGCGAGCGTCCCGATAAACGGGTGAATCCAAAATGACCACACGGCCGTCAGCCGCCAACACTCTAAGTGCCTCTTGCAAACTCTCTTCATAGCTGGTGGCATAATGAAAAGCGCCATTAAAAATGAGCAGGTCGGCCTGATGGGGGGTAAAAGGGAGGTGGGCAAATTCGGCCTGTACGGCCGTAAAGACCACATCATAAAACGACCACGCGCCCAGGCCATCACGGGCGTTGGTGAGCAAATCAACAGCCGCTACCTGGTGCCCCATTTGCGCCAGCCGATATGCCAGCCAGCCATTGCCCGCGCCTATGTCCAGGATTTTTAACGGCCGTTGTCGAGTAGCGGCCAACGGTTCCACAACATGAGCACACAGGGATTGATAGCTCCGCACCCGAATGCGCCAGATGTCCCGATGCGGGCCGTTGGTGACAAATGGTAAGGCACGATAATAATCAGCCGATTGACCGTGCCAGCCTTCCGCCTGGCGCACCGTTTCATATTCTTGAATGAATTGTTGAAAACAGGCAGCCCTTTCCGGCAACAAGAAGCGCCAGATGCCTTGCTCGCAGGTGAAAATGAGGTCATCGAGGGGACAACGGAAAGCAGTGGGGGTGACGGCCGTCAGTTGCCCCTGGCAGCGAGGGCAGGCAAAATGTAACTCGTTCATCAGGAGTGGGAGAATAGCTTTTTCAGGGCGTAGTACGGCCGTTTGAGAAAGGGAAATGTCTGGCCGATGCGCTGCCGGGGATGCATGAGCGTTTGCCTGATGCGGGCGGCGTCAGCGCCTAGCAAACAGATCAAGGAAAAATCATTGGGTATGAAACAATGGGGGCCAAAAACGGCCAGATCGGTCTGCTGCCAGTGGGAGTGGTGCTGTTCATAGGGGTTGCCAAACCCTTCCTGGCGGAAAAACTGCCGGGGTGTGCTGACGATGACATTGCGACCAATGCGCAAACATGAATATAACACGGCCGTGCCCTGTTCCCGCGTGAAATGTTCCAGCACATCAATCAGTAGCACCAAATCATAAGATGACTTCATCTCTGGCAACAGTTCGGCAGCGTCGCCGATGTATACATGGTCATAAATGTAATGATGGAGAGGGGTAATATAGTCGGCGAACACCTCCATGCCTTCGATGCGCCGCTGCCAATCATGGTATTGTTTACGGCCGTCTAACAATTCCAGGTATTCCCGTGCCAACACGCCATACTTACCAAAACCAACGCCCACATCCAACATCGTTTGGGGATTCACACGCATAATGAGATCCACAATCTCGTTCAGTTGATACCGGTGGCTGGTGGGCATAAGCCAGACTGTAACACAAAACCGGCCAATCAGGTACTATTACCGTATGCGTCGTTTGGCATATGGAATCCCGCTCACCCTCTTTTTCACCTCTCTTGCCGTGCGGTTGATGGCACTTTACTTGACACGATTTGACGGGCTTTATGGGCAAGATTCCTTTGCCTACTATCAATATGCTTTGGACTTGCGCCAGGCGTTAGCCATAGGTGAACTACCACCCCCATTTCACTGGCCGATTGGTTTTCCTTCGTTCATTGTGCTGATGATGGGATTGGTGGGCACGCAGCCAATGGCCGGGCAGTTGGTTAACATATTGGCCGGGGCGGCGCTGGCCCCCCTGATCTATTGGCTGGTTCTGGCCTACCAGCCGGAGGCGTGGCGTGGTGGGTTGGCGGCAGGTTTGTTAACGGCCGTAGCCGCCCAACTACTTCTTTCCAGCCTGATGGTGATGTCTGATGTGGTTGGTTTGTTTTGGGCCACCCTGTCGGCGTGGTGTTTGCTGCGGTACTGGCAGCATTGGCGCATGAAGTGGCTGGTACTGACGGCCGTTGCCCTGGCGCTGGCTATCCTGACCCGGTGGGCGTATGGGCTGCTGCTCATTCCCTGGGGTCTCAGTAGCCTGCTGGCGGCGCGTGATAGCGGTATGGGTTGGAAGCAGGTGATATGGGCGGGCGGTACGGCCGTATTCATTGGCGCTTTGCTCATTGGCGCCCAATTTTTAGGCAAAACACCCGGCGAACCGTCCCACATCGTAGATTTACAGGTCGTCCGTTGGCAGCCGCTGAATGCCCTGCGCCAGACGGTACAAAACACCGATGGCATATTTTTTTATGAGTTGCCGATGGGACTTTATTACCTGAAACCCATCGCCCACCCCGCCTATATTTTCCCGCTGTTTGTTCCCTTTCTCCTGGCTGGTTTGTGGGCCATCCGGCAGCAGCCGCGAGCGGCCGTGTTGTTATTGGTTGGATGGGTGTTGGTTGTCTACCTGTTTATGGCCGGCATCGCCTGGCAAAACTGGCGGTTCCCGCTCTCTTATTTCCCGCCATTGCTGGTACTGGCTGGCCTGGGAATAGAGTGGTGTTGGGGCAGACTGTCTGGGCACGGCCGTAAAGCCCTGGTTGTTTACTGTGTGTTGGCGTTATTGGGCAGTCTGGCCTGGAGCGGCCGTGATGTGGGCCGGTTCACGGCCTGGACAGATGGGCACAAGGAAATTGTCCGCACCGTAGCCAGCCAGATGCCGGCGGAGGCTCATTTGCTGGCCTTTGGTCTGACGGCCACAGTCCAACATTATACCGATGTGGATACACAAGACCTGTTTGTTTTGGACGAGGATGATTTACAACAGTTGATGGCGGGGGATACGGCCGTGTACCTGCTGCTTGATCCCGACGATGTGCAAACCCGCCGCGCTGGTGGAAAGGTAGGCCAAAATTTCCATTGGCTGCAAACAAATACACAATTGATTGAAGTGAGCCGGTATGGTTATTTTGTTTTTTACCAGGTGCTTCCTGTTACTGAAAATCAGAACGTTGACCAGTAGAAACGGACTCAGCGCGGTAACAAAGGTCCGGGGTATGAGTGCCGTTGCTTTTTTATGAATTGCCAGGGCAGTGCCAAAAAGGGGAAATTGCGTTTGAGACGTTTTTTAGGGCTGTTGAAGTGGGCATTAACCACATCCCTTTTGATCCCCCAAAAGCAGATGAGCGAGATGGGGCTGGGCACAAAACAGTAGGGAGCGAACTGATAGAAGTCTGCCCTTGTCCATTGGGACAGATGTCGCTGGTACGGGTTTTCAAATCCCTCTTGGGGGTAAACCTGCGCCGGTGTACTGATCAATGTATTTTTACTTTTTTCCCAACAAGCGTTTAAGATGATCTTGCCCGCATCGCGGGAAAAATGTTCCAACACATCCACCATCAAAATCAAGTCATATTGTGTCTCCAGATTGGGCAAAATCTCGACGGCATCTCCAATGTAGATATGGTCATACACATAGTCGTGAATGGGTGATAGATAATCGGCATAGGCTTCTACGCCATCATTCAAGATATTCGCGGGCTAACAGGCCATATTTGCCAAACCCCACACCCACATCCAATACTGACCGCGGTCGGATGAGGGAAATGATTTCCAGAATGTCTGATATTTGATACAAATGGCTGGTAGGCATAATATACCTGCATGATAAAAAAGCAAAAACCTGTCTTGCTGAAGCTGCTACTATAAATGATGCGAATTGCTCTAATTGTGCCCGGCTTTAGCCGTGACGCCAACCATTGGGCCATCCCCTCCCTGCAAAACCTGGCCGTTTGTCTGGCGCAAACGCATGATGTCACCGTCTTTAGCCTGCGTTACCCGGAAGCAGGCTTCTACTATTTTGACGGCCTGACGCATGTGGCGTTGGGTGGCGGACAGCGCGGTGGATTGGGCGCATTGCTGTTATGGCAAAAGGCGGTGCGGACCATTTTGCAGGTGCATCGGCAACGGCCGTTCCACCTTCTGCACGCTTTTTGGGCCGATGAACCAGGGCTGACGGCCGTGCTTGCGGGCAACTTCATCAAACGGCCAGTCATTGCCAGCATTGGCGGGGGAGAACTGGTCTATTTCCGAGATATGAACTATGGCGCCCAGGCCACCCGATGGCGACGGAACATCATCCGCCTGGTGCTGCAAAGGGCAACGGCCGTGACCGCCGGTTCACTTTACCAGCTAGACCAATGCCGAGCGCATGGTGTTTCGTCAGAACGACTACATCTGACTCCGTTAGGCATTGATACGGACTGTTTTCAGCCACAGCCGACACCCGATTGGGCACACCCCACAGTCATCCAGGCTGCTTCCCTGATTCCAGTAAAAGACCAACAGTTGTTATTGGACGTGATGCGCCAGGTGCAGAAGGTTGTACCCCACAGCCGTCTCTTGCTGGCTGGCGATGGCCCACTCAAGAATGATTTGCAGCAACTTGCCCGGCAATATGGGTTGGCAGAAGCTGTTTCCTGGTTGGGCAAAGCGCCTTACCCGACCATGCCCACTCTTTACCCGCAGGCACACCTCTATCTGCAAACGTCCCGGCACGAATCACAGGGGGTGGCGGTGTTAGAGGCGTTGGCCTGCGGGCTGCCGGTGTTGGGCACGGCCGTGGGCCTGCTGCCCGAAGTAACCTGCCGCCCGCCAACCAGCGACCCAGACCTACTAGCCAGCCAGATCATAGAAATTTGGGGAGACCGGGCTGCGTATGAAAAATGGCGCAGCGCGGCGCGGGAGACGGCCGTGCGCCATTACAGTCTACCCGTGACCACCCAAAAGTTCCAACAAATCTATGCCGAGCATATGAGATGAGAATTTTGTCAATCTCCAATCTCCAATCTCCAATCCCCCACCTTGTGTTATAGTTCCAGTCATGGAGAATAAACGCATTTTGCTGGTGGATGATGAACCGGCGATCACCAGTGCCCTGACGGTCATTTTGCAGCGGGCGGGCTATGACACGGCCGTAGCCGCCACCGGCGCCGATGCCCTCACCCAAATTGCCACCCGCCCCGACCTCATCATCCTGGACATCATGCTGCCGGATATGGACGGCTACCAGGTCTGCCGCGCCATTCGCCAACATCCCACTTATGTGCCCATTCTCATGCTCACCGCCAGAGACACGCTGCCGGACAAGGTGCTGGGGCTAGAGTTGGGCGCCGATGCCTATCTGACAAAGCCATTTGCGCCTGGCGAACTGCTGGCGCAAGTGCGCGCCCTCTTCCGTCTGGTGGGACAAATGGAAGGGGAGACGGCGGGAACACGGCCGTTGTGTTGTGGCCCGCTCACCCTTTTCCCCGACCTGTGCCGGGTGGAATTGGAAGGCGCAGAGATAGACCTGACGCCGAAAGAATATACGCTCTTACATCTGTTGATGCAGCGACCGGGCTACGTATTTGGCCGGGAAACGCTGCTGCGCGAAGTGTGGGGGTACGAATATCTGGGAGATTCTCGCACGGTAGATGTTCACATCCAACGCCTGCGTGCCAAAATTGAGAAAGATAGCAGTCACCCGGAATTATTGCTCACTATGAGGGGGTTTGGGTATCGGTTGGTAGGGGGATGAAGAGTGGCAGGTGGCAAGTTGCCTGCCACTTGCAACCTGCCACAGCCTTATGCCAGATGGGAAAGGATAAGATTTGCTACCAGCAACGGCCGTTCCAACATCAACATATGCCCTACCTCCGCCACTTCCACAAAGGTCGCGTTCGGCTGAATTTCCTGCCAGCGTGCCCATGCCGCAGGATGCAGTGTATCTGTTTCTGCCGCTCGCACCGCCAGTGTCGGCTGCGTCACCTGCGGTAGATATTCCCACACCCGGTCGCCATGCCCCATCATCTGCGCATACAAATGCTCTTCCCATTCACGTGGAAAACGTAGCGTAAACATCCCCTCGCCGTCTAAGGCAAAGCTATTATTGACATAATCCCATAACGCTTCATCCGAGAAGCGGGCAAAAACGGGCTTTTGCCGGTAATGGGCAAACGCCGTCGGCAAATCCGGCCATTGATAGCGCCGGTTGCGCGCCGCCGCCAGCAGCGGGAATTCCCGCACCCCGCCGGGTATCTGGGCAATGGCCGCCAACATCTCTGGCATCATAAACACTGGGTCAATCAACACCAATTGGCGGAACAGGTCGGGGCGTTTGACGGCCGCGACAGTTGTCACCACTGCCCCCAACGAATGACCCAGCCCAATGACTTGTTGTAAACCTTGCTGGTCAAAAAACGCAATCATATCGTCGGCCAGCGCCCGCCAGTCGGGTAAATCGGCAGGTTGGGCGTGGGGCCACAACGGCCGTGCCTCCATCGCCACCACCCAATAACGCTCTGTAAACGGGGCCAAAAACTGGCGGAAACAGGCCGGTGCATACGCATTCGGGTGAGCAAAGTGCAGCACCTGGCCGCTGCCACCCAGTTCGATATAAGGGATATGGTCGATCAAGATTTCACCTTTGGGTAATCGGTTTTAGGATTGCCAATCGGTAAGCCTGAGATAATGAGGTATTGACCGCATCAATACCCCAATATCCTAATATCCCAGCATCTCCCGCAAATCGCGGGCGGCCGTTTTACTGAGGGGGATTTCCATACGGCCGTCGTCGCCATTGTGCAAAATGAGAGTATAGCTGTTGCGGGTGTAGGCGATCACTTCGCTGATGTGTTGCACATTGACCAGGTAGCTGCGATGGGCGCGGAAAAAGCCGCTGCGCGCCAACCGCTGCTCCACTTCGTTCAGCGTCAGATGAGTGGGAATACGGCCGTCTGGCAGACACAACATTGTGCGTCCCTCTTCTGCGGCCACATATAAAATGTCAGCCGGGTTCACCAACACCACCTTATCCTCCAGTCGCGCCGGAATTTTGAAGGGCAGGTTAGATTGGCTCTCGCGTTCTTCAGGACGGTATTGCTGGGACACACGGCCGTTTTCCATTTCCACCACTGTCTGGCACAACGGCCGTAATCCGGTCAGATCACGACCAATGAGCAGTACGGCCGTGCCCTCCCCCGCCGTCATCCGAAGCAGCCGCTCCAACAGGCTGGTGGAGGCCAGGTCACATTCGGCAAATGGCTCCACCAGCAGCAGAACCTGGGGTTGGTGCAAAATGGCCCGCCCTAGCGCCAGCCGCCGCGCCAGACCAGGGGGCAGCTTTTCCGCCTGCACTTTGGCCTGGTCTTGCAGCCCCACTACCTGCAATATGGCATCAGCACGGCCGTGTGGCAGCCCATACAAATCACAAAAAAAGGTCAGGTTTTGCCGCGCCGACAGCCGGGGATAAAGGCCATTTTCGGCCGTCAGCACCCCCGCCAGCCGGGCAAATGCCGCCCGCTCCTGCCAGGGGTCAATGCCCGCCAGCCGCACCGTACCCGCCGTCGGCTGAATCTTACCAATCAGCAGGTCCAGCAAGGTGGTTTTGTGAATGCCCGTCAGTCCGGTCACGGCCGTGATCTCTCCGGCAACTACCGTCAATATTTCCATCTCCAGCAGTGTCGTCGCCCCATCCACCTTCTGTAAATGCCTGATCTCAATCATGCATCCATTGTACTGCAAAAGTACCTTGGACGTAGGGAAGCTTTCGCCGATGCGCAAGTCGGCTAAAGCCTCCCCTCCCATCACACTATATAATCAGTAAAACCTGTCAGATCTGATATGCAGGAGTTTTCTATGGAAGCTAAACCGATCAATAAAGTAACCAGCGCCCGTATTCCCACTGCCTACGGCGAATTCCAACTGGGTTGTTACTACAGTGCAGCGGATAGCAAGGAACATCTGGCGCTAGTCATGGGAGAGGTGGCTGGGCAGGATGATGTGCTGGTGCGTATTCACTCTGAATGTTTCACCGGTGATGTGCTTGGTTCATTGCGCTGCGATTGTGGTCCGCAGTTGCACCACGCTATGCAGCGTATTGCCGCCGCCGGACGTGGCGTTATCGTCTATTTACGGCAGGAAGGGCGTGGCATCGGGTTGGCCGACAAGCTGCGAGCGTACAATTTACAGGATATGGGATACGATACCGTAGAGGCCAATCTGGCGTTGGGCCATCAGGCGGATGCGCGTAATTACACAGCCGCCGCCCATATTTTGCAGGATTTAGGGGTACGGTCTTTGCGCTTGCTGACCAATAATCCAGACAAGATTGCTGGCCTCCGGGCGGCTGGCGTGCAAGTGGTGGCGCGGCTGCCGCTGGCCACGGCCGTGACCCCTGAAAATGCCGCTTACCTGAAAACGAAGGTGGAAAAGATGCGTCACCTACTTGATCTGGACGCAATGCCGACGGTTAATGGGGCGGTACGGCCGTCGGTTGCCGCTCCTGCCCGCCCCTTTGTCACCCTCAGCTACGCCCAAAGCCTGGATGGCTCCATTGCCGCCCGACGCGGCCAGCCCACGTCGCTCAGTGGGCCAGAGGCGATGCACATGACCCACCATCTGCGGGCCAGCCATGATGCCATTCTGGTGGGTATTGGCACGGTGTTGGCCGATGATCCCCGGCTGACGGTGCGATTGGCAGACGGAGAGCAGCCGCAGCCGGTGGTGGTAGACGGCCGTCTGCGTTTCCCCCTCACCGCCCAATTACTGAACCACCCCAAACGGCCGTTTATCATCACCACCCACCAGGCGGACGAATCCCGACAGAGAAAATTGGAAGCGGCGGGGGGAAAGGTGGTGCGCGTAGCGGCGGCGGCGGACGGCCGTGTTTCTCTCTCAGACGCATTGTCAGCTTTGCAGTCATGTGGTCTGGGGAGCCTCATGGTGGAAGGAGGTGCGGAAATCATCACCAGTTTTCTGGCGGCGCGGCTGGTGGATCGTGTGGTCATTACCATCACGCCCCGTTTTCTCGGCGGGCTGCACGCCGTCACTCACCTGAATGGGTACGGCATCCCCGAATTACAGAATACGCGCTATCACTCGTTCGGCGCAGATGTGGTGTTGACAGCCGATGTGCGACGGGGTGAGGGCGTGAACAGGTGAAATGGTGATCAGGTGAAATGGTGACAAGGTGGTCTCTAAATCCTCAATCTCTGGGCTCTCAGTCTCCTGATCTCCATTTACCCAATGACAAGTGACGAATGACCAATGACCGTTTATGGTTCACAGCGCCGGGGCAAGTAGAGGTCGTGGCTGAGCCGTTGCCGGGGCTGGCGGCGGATGAGGTGTTGGTGCAAACGGCCGTGTCCGCCATCAGCGCGGGTACGGAAATGCTGCTCTACCGGGGGCAGTGGCCGCCCGATTTGCCGGTGGATGAAACGATAGAAGCGTTGCAGGGGGCGTTTGCCTATCCGCTGAGTTATGGCTATGCCTGTGTGGGGCAGGTAGTGGAGGTGGGGCGAGAGGTAGCGGCGGCGTGGCACGGCCGTTGGGTATTTGCCTTCCAACCGCACCAGAGCCACTTTACCGCCCGCCCCGAAACACTGCTGCCGCTGCCAGAAGGCATGTCGCCGGAAACGGCCGTCTTCCTGCCCAATATGGAAACGGCCGTCTCCTTTGTCATGGACGGCCGTCCCGTCATTGGTGAGCAGGTGGCGGTGCTGGGGCAGGGTGTGGTGGGGCTGCTGACGACAATGCTGCTGGCCGATTTTCCACTGGCGGCACTGGTGACGGCGGATGCGTATGCGCTGCGGCGGGAATGGTCGCGGCAGGTGGGGGCAACGGCCGTGTTTGACCCCACCGCGCCTGATGCCCTGGCCCAGATGCGGGCGGCGCTGCAAAATGGCAGCCCCTATCCCGGCGCAGACCTGGTGTATGAACTGTCCGGCAATCCGGCGGCGCTGGATATGGCGATTGGGATTGCGGGGTTTGACGGCCGTGTGCTCATCGGCTCCTGGTATGGGCAAAAGCGGACCACCGTTGACCTGGGAGGCGCCTTTCATCGCAACCACATGCGGCTGATCAGCAGCCAGGTCAGCCGGTTACATCCCCGCTGGCACGGCCGTTTTGACAAATCCCGCCGCCTGCAAACCACCTGGCGCATGTTAGCCCACCACAACCCGGCCCAACTCATCACCCATCGTTTCCCCATCGCCGAAGCGGACAAAGCGTATCAATTGTTGGATAAGGAAGGGGGGACGGCCGTGCAGGTTGTTTTTGTCTACTTTTAGTTTAGAAAGTAAGCAGTAAGCGGTGGACGCTTACTGCTTACCGCTCACTGCTCACTTATTTCAGGAGGCACCTATGTACACAGTAGCCGTAAAACGAGATTTTGTGGCGCAGCATTTTTTGATCGGCGGGGATTGGGGGGCGGAGAATGAGTGGCATTCACACCATTATGCCGTGGAGGTGCAGTTGCATGGCGAAACGCTGGATCGGCATGGTTATCTGGTGGACATCGTAGACATCGAAACCCATCTCAACGCCCTCGTTGCCCATTACAGGGATCAAACGCTCAATGATTTGCCGGAGTTTGCCGGGCTGAACCCCAGCATTGAGCATTTCGCCCGTATCTTTTGTACCCAACTGGCGGAGCGCATACAGGCGGAAACGCTCACGGCCGTGACGGTGAAGTTGTGGGAGAATGAGATTGCCTGGGCCTCTTTTCAGTTAGCAGTAAGCAGTAAGCAGTAAGCAGTGAGCCGTATCCCCACCGCTCACTGCTCACCACTCACTCAATGAAAATCGGCCTCCTCATCTACGGCACGCTGGATACCATCTCCGGCGGTTATCTGTATGATCGGATGTTGGTTGAACACCTGCGGGCAGGTGGTGATGAGGTGGAGGTGGTGTCGTTGCCTTGGGTGGGTTACGGCCGTGCCCTTCTGCAAAACTTCTCCCATTCCCTGCGCCAACGGCTGGCAAACGCCGATTTTGACCTGCTGGTGCAAGATGAACTGAACCACCCTTCCCTTTTCTGGCTCAACTGGCGGCTGAAACGTCAGGTGCATTATCCATTAGTGAGCATCGTCCATCACCTGCGCCAGAGTGAACAACATCCACGTGGACTGCGCAGCCTGTACCGATGTGTGGAGCAGCGATATTTGCAGAGCGTGGACGCCTTCATCTTTAACAGCCAGACCACGCGACAAGAAGTGGGGCGGCTGAACGGGAAGACATCCGATGTCTCTAAGACATCGGATGTCTGGCAACCGCATGTTGTGGCCTATCCCGGTGGCGACCGCTTCCCAATGACTATTACCGAAGCGGAGATAAGCCAGCGTGCTCACGAACCGGGGTCGCTGCGGGTGTTGTTTGTGGGCAATCTGATTCCGCGCAAAGGGTTGCATCTGCTCATTGAGGCGTTATGTCAATTTCAGACGGGTGATTGGCGGCTGGATGTGGTAGGCAGCACGGCCGTGAACCCTACTTACACGCAATACATTGCCCGCAATCTGCCAACGGCCGTGATGCTTCACGGTGCGTTGTCCGACGCGGCGCTGGCCGAATTGATGTATCGCAGTCATGTTCTGGCAGTACCTTCCCAATATGAAGGTTTTGGCATTGTCTACCTGGAAGGCATGGGTTTTGGCCTGCCCGCGATAGGCACAACTGGCGGCGCGGCGGCGGAGATAATCCGCGATGGTGTGAATGGGTATGTGGTTGGGGTGGCGGACACGGCCGTGCTGTCCCACCACCTGCACCACCTCCACCAAAACCGGGATGCTTTAGCCGCCATGAGCCTGTCTGCCCGCCACCATTTCCTGGCCCACCCCACTTGGGCGCAAAGCATGGCGCGGGCGCGAGAGTTTTTGCGTGAGCAGGTGACAGGGTGAGGAGGTGACAAGGTGACAAGGTGACAAGGTGATCTCCCAAACACTCGATCACTCAAACACTCAATCACTTAATCACTCAAACACTCAATCACTCAATTCCCAATGACAAAGGACAAACGACTATGGACTTTCTCCGCTATCTGGCGGCTAAAAAGACGATGGACGACCGGGCGTTGAATAAGGATGTGTGGCGGGCGCTGCGTGACCATTTGCCAGCCGAACCGGCCGTTTTGGAAGTGGGGGCGGGCATTGGCACGATGGTTGAACGGTTGGTTGAACAAGGGTTCATAGAGCGGGGAAGGTACACGGCCGTAGACCATCACCCCCCTAACATCGCCCTTGCCCGCCAGCGTTTGGTCCATCTGCCGCCCACGCTTTACCTGGAACTGGTGGCCGATGATCTGTTTGCGTTTGCGGGGCGGGTTCACGGCCGTGACCGTTGGGACGTGTTGATCGCTCATGCGGTGTTGGATTTGCTGGATATTCCCACGGCGCTGCCGGTACTGTTTTCGCTGTTGAAACCGGGTGGCCTTTTTTATTTCAGCCTGAATTTTGATGGGGCCACCATTTTGGAACCGGCCATTGACCCGCCGTTCGACGCACTGGTAGAACAGCTTTACCACCGCACAATGGACGAACGGCTGGTGGGCGGACGGCCGTCTGGCGATAGCCGCAGCGGGCGACATCTATTTACCCACTTAAAAAATCACGGGGCAGAGATTTTGGCGGCGGGTAGTTCCGATTGGGTGGTGTGGGCGCGGCACGGCCGTTACCCCGCCGACGAAGCCTATTTTTTGCACTTCATCATCCACACCATACATGGGGCGCTGCAAGGACATCCAGACCTGGATACGGCGCAGTTTAACCATTGGATTGCCCAGCGTCACACCCAGATCGAAAGTGGCGAACTGGTCTACATTGCCCACCAGATTGATTTTCTGGGGCAGTTACAGACCTTGTTGTACAACCAGCCAGGGCCAGATGTAAGCGGCCGCAATACCGCTCAAGAAACCAAACCAATGACCAACGTTTGAAACCCCTTCTCGGTAGCGTAAATTGCCGAAGGTGGAAAATCGGGTGAAGTAAAAGAGAACAACGACCACAAACGCGACCATGATTTCCTGCGCATTGTTGGTGAAGAACCCACGGAAGAAGATGTAGGCGAAATAGCCTAAAACCAGCCCGCTGGCGCCAAAATGGCAGCTTTTGGTAACGCTGGCAAACAACCACACGCCTAACCCGGATAAAAAACAAATGATCAAGGTCACAATCCAAAATTCGGTTAACCCATCCAGGGCAATGATGACGCCAAAGATAAAAAAGGGGACAGAGTTAAAAGCCAGATGCGGGAAATCTTTATGTATCCAGGGAGAAGTGAAGAAGCGAAGGGGATTGGGTTTTTGGCGAGGGAAGACGCAGAACATATGCGTTAGACGGCCGTTCATAAACACAGTATCTATGAATAACAGTACAAGCATCAAAATAACCAGTCCCAATACCACCTGGATACCAACTGGCAAATTCATCAAAGCATTGAGGATGGTATTCACCACGACTTAATCGTTTCTGTCCAGCCAGAGAAGAATGATGAGTACCAGTTCTACGGCTTTGTCCAACAAACCGACCGGGCCAAAGACGTCGGGCCAGTTGAAGACAAAATAGAGAACGAAGGTCACGGCCGTGTACCCCAACAACGCATAACGGATCAGACTGCGTTGTGAAGCCAGTTGCGGCACAAAATAGAGACATACGATCAACACCAGATACCCAATGCCGTTGGCAATAAAGAGAGGGTTGCTCCAACCGCCGCTGATGCCCAGATGGATAAGCGCCGTGATCACAACCAGCCCGGTAATCACCCACTGTCGCGTTGATAATGATAGATTCATGTCCAAATCCTCCATGTTACAGAGCCATTGGCTCTATTATAAAATTGTGGAATTACTTGTGTCAGAGAGCCATAACAACTGTAATAGAAGTTATCCAGACTGGCAAAAACTTCTCACCCTTTCACCCCTTGACCCGCTCGCCTCATCATCTTCGCTCCCCACCACAGCCCCACCAACCCTAACAGCACATCCCGCCCGCGAATGAGCAGACTGGCGCTAAGGCCGATGGCCGGGTCGGCCCCCATCAGTTCCAGGGCAAAAACCTGGCTGGCTTCCAGCGCCCCCAGACCGCCAGGCAGCGGCAGCAGATACGCCAGCCGCATCGCTGTCAGCGCCACAATCATCTGCACCGGGGAGAGATTGGCCCCCAGAAAGGTGAGCATCAGGCCATATTCCAACAGCAGCACGAGCCAACTTCCCACCGAAAGCAGCAGCGCCTGTGCAAAAAGGCGGGGCGATTGACGGCAGAGTTGGTGGGCTAGTGTTTCGCTGGCAGCCAGACCGTTCACGGCCGTACCATACCACCGCCACCGTTTGCCCACCGGCTGCATCAGGCCAAATGTGCCCGTCAACGGTCGTCGCCCACCCCATATCGCCGCCAGATACCCCACCGGAACCAACAGCAGTCCCACGCTGACGCCGATGGCCTCTTCTCTCACATCAGAGCGCAGCAGTCCGGTGTGCAGGGTAATCAACACGCCAAAAAGGAGGAAAGCAAAATTCACCAGCAGTTCCAATGATTTATCGAGCGACACGGCGGACACGGCCGTGCGTCGGGGCACACCATGCACCTTTTCCGCCAACAATACCTGCACCGGCTCCCCGCCAAAGTGCGGCCCCGGTGTGAAGTAGCTGACGCCAAACACCGCCAACCGGTGGCCCACCGCCATGCCCAACGGCAGTCGCCAGCCCATCCCCCACAGCAGCAGCCACCACCGTCCCGTCAGCCACACCAGCGCCACCGCGTTGAGCAAGACCAGCACCACTACCTGCCACCATTGCAGGCGCAGAAGGGTTTGCCACACGGCCGTCAGGGGCACAGACCGCACCACCCAAAGGAGTAAAACAAGGGCGGCCAGCCAGGGCAGCCACATCACATACCGTTTTTTTGCCTGCGCCATAGTCCCATTATCTACCGATTGCTAAAAATCGGACCTTTGATAAAGGAGACAACACGGGCAGAGACCGAACAACGCACCCTCACGGCCGTGTACCATAAAATCTGACGCTTTTGAAACACCCCCTTGACTCTCCCCAAAGGGCAGGCTGTATACTCCCGGCATGAGTAAGCCCAACCACCTGATGCGAATTGGCCCATTCGCAGACGCCTCTCTTCTCTCCATCAAAGCCCTTCGTCTGTATGACCGACTGGGTATCTTGCAGCCAGCCTACCTGGACCCGGAAACGGGGTACCGGCATTACCAGCCTGATCAACTGGAGACAGCCCGGTTCATTCGTACCTTACGGCAGATGGACGTACCGCTGGCGTTGGTGCGGGAGTTGGTGGCGGCGGATAGAGATACGGCCGTGTCCCTATTGACCCAATATTGGCGGGCTTATGAAGCGCGCGTTTTACTCGTCCGGCGGACAACGAATGAGTTAATAGCCCAATTACAAAATGAGGTGAAACAAATGACACTGGATGTAGAAGTTAAAGAATTAAGTGTGCAGCAGATCGCCAGCATCAGCAAACACATCACCGTAGCTGAATTAGATGCCACCATTCGTGACAGTCTGGCGGCCCTGGGCCAGTTGGTGGAAGCACAGCACGGTCAGACAGCGGGAGAACCCTTCGGCATTTATCATGGCCCGATTAACGAAACGGAAAACGGCCCCATTGAGGTTTGCTGGCCGGTGAACGGCAAAATCACGGCCGTGGGCGATATTGTGGTCAAAGAACTGCCCGCCACCAAAGCCGCCAGCGTGACCGTGCAAAATGAGATGTGTGACTTCCCGCACATCCTGAAGGCGTATGATGCGGCGTATGATTGGATACAGGCCAACGGGTATGAAATGGCCGATTCGCCACGTGAGGTGTGGTGGACTGCCCCTGGGCCTGAGGCCAAGATGGAGATTGTCTGGCCGTTCCGAGAACGGTAAACGGTAAGCGGTGAGCGGCCGGGAGGCCGCTCACCGCTTACCATTCATTCTCCTGCCCGCCGCACCATGAAGCGCTCTTCCGGTCGCCAGAGGGAGAATGCACCAGTCCCGAACAACAAAATGAGGATGGTGCAGGTCACGGCCAGGACATTTCCTCCGTTTGCTCCCTGTGTCAACATGGTAAACCCCAACGGAAACAGCAGCGGCAGCGTCATCAGCCGCCCCATGATGCCCAGGATGACCATCACGGCCGTGACCACCCCCACCACCATCCAAAACTGCGCCAACGCCGCCGGGCCAGGCAGCCCCCAGGTTGTAAAAAGTGTCACCCATTTGCCCGTATCAAAATTTATGTAAAGCCCCCAGAGGGAAATGAGCAAAATCAGGCGAAAAAGGGGGGGCAGGTACACAGCCGTGACCAGATACACCCGCCGCTGCCATTGCTGGTACACGGCCGTGGCCGGATCAAACCAGCCAACCGTCATCAGCCAATCCCGCAAAAAGCTGGCCGACGTGGCCAGGGCAAACAGCGTCCCGGCAATCGCTGCCCCCACGGCGGGCACAATCGGCCACAACACCACGCTCATAAACGCCATCTGAAAGCCAGCAAAGATGCGGCGATGCCAGCTATGAGGGAGTGGTTGAGCCGGTAAATTCCACTTTTGCCGCAGCCACAGGCCAAAGACAAATAGATACCGGGCAAAACCAATGAGCAGATACCAGGGTGGCAACTGCCCATACCACACCGCCAACAACGTTACCACCACCAGCCCCAGGCCATCGAATTCCATATCCAGCCGTTCACCCAGGCGGGTGGCATGGTTGGTGATGCGGGCGGCATAGCCGTCCAGGTAGTCGGCCACATCAGCGATAGTGTAAAAAATGGCGGGCAGCCAGCCCAACCAACCGCCAGGCCAGGGTGAAAGCAAAAAACCGGCCACCAAGCTAATCATCAGCCCCCGCAGCAGCGTCAGCCGGTTGCCCCAACCAAAACGCAGCAGCAATTCCATTTCCCCCGGCCGATGATTTTCCGGCAGATGCCGCCACACCACCCAGAGCGAATAGGCGGCGGTCACGGCCGTCAGCCCCAACCACCTCTCCGCGCAACACGGCCACACCCCCCGCCACAGCAGGTAAAAGAGGAAGATGGTCAAAAGGTACACGGCCGTGACCATCCCCCACCGCCTCTTCAATCTCCCTAACCTTTGGTTAGCAATCTCCAATCTCTTAATCTCCAATTTATAACGCACTGCGTCGTATTGCCTGCCCCACCCTTACTCGTTATAATTTCCACAATCTGAGTATGCACTCAATTTTTGTGTTCGCCCACCCACCGAACACAAAAACACAAAAGCACACAAACACTAAAATACTCAGACACCTGAACACAAACTTATGGCCCAAGTCAAAATCAAAGTTCGCCCCAAAGAAATTGTTGAGTTCCCCGGCATTTGTGTGCATTGTGGGCAGCCCGCCCCCCACACCATGACCATTCACAAACGGCTGAGCCGGGTGACGCGGCTGATTGATGTGCCCGTCTGCGCCGATTGTGCGACCCAACTGCGCCGCCGCTCGATGGATGAAGAGCGGCTGACCAAACTGAAATATGTGGTGAGCGGTGCGGCCTTTTTGGTGACGCTGTTCGCCGTTTTTATCATCTTGCCGCCGGGATTGGCTACGGCCGTGCGCCTTTTCGCCGGTGTTGTGATGGGTGGGGTGGTCACGGCCGTCGTCTTTGCCATCTTCCGCCGCCAGATACACCAGGTCTACCTGCCGGAGAAAAAAGCCATCCTGCAATCAGCGCGCATCGAAACCTTCTCCTGGCGCGCCACCACCTTTGCCTTTGAAAATGAAGAATTTGCCCAGCGATTTGTGACATTGAACGAATCGTTCTTAATGGAAATCTAAAACGTGAAACGTAAAACGTAACCCTTTACGTTTTACGTTTTACGCCTTACGTGGAGGAAATACATGAAAGTAGTAGTCTGTATCAAACAAACGCCCAGCACCACGGCCGTACTCACCGTAGACGCGGGCGGCAATGTGAAATGGGACGATCCGGGTGGCAAACCCAACGTCCTCAACCCCTGGGACGAGTATGCCGTGGAAGAAGGTATCCGCCTCAAGGAAAATCATGGGGCGACGGATGTGATTGTCCTCACCGCCGGTTCCGAAGAGAGCCAGGAAGCGCTCAAAACCAGCCTGGCCATGGGCTGCACGGAGGCCATCCTGGTCTCAGACGCCGCCTTCAGCGGCAGCGACACCACCGGCACCGCCCGCATCCTGGCAGCGGCCATCAACAAGGTGGGCGGGGTGGATGTGGCCGTTTTTGGCAAGCAGGCCATTGACGGCGACACCGGCCTGACCCCCATGCAGGTGGCCCGCAAACTGGGCTGGACGCCGCTCACCTACGTCTCCGCCATCAAAGAGGTCGGCGGCGGCAAGATTACGGTGGAACGGCTGCTGGACGATGGCAAAGAAACGGTGACGGCCAATCTGCCTGTCGTTATCAGCGTAGTCAAGGAGATTAACGAGCCGCGTTATCCCTCGCTGATGGGTATTCGCAAAGCCAGCCGGGCGGAGATTCCGGCCTGGGGTGCGGGTGATCTGGCCGTGGAAGGTGGTGCGGGCACGGCCGTGAGCAAAGTGGATTGGAGCAAAATCTACGCCATCCCGCCGCGGGTGGGCAGTGTGCAAATGATTACGGCCGATAGCGTCGAAGAACAGGCGCGTATCCTGGCCGACAAACTGTTTGAGGAGAAGGTGATATGAGCGGCGTATGGGTTTTTGTGGAAAACAAACAGGGTGAAATTCCGGCCGTCGCCCAGGAAGCGATTGGTGCGGCCCGCAAAGTGGCCGATGGGTTGGGCCAATCACTCACCGGCCTCGTATTGGGGCAGGGCGTCTCCGGCGTGGCCGAGGCCGCCTTTAACCTGGGCGTGGATGCGGTGGTGGGCGCGGATGACGCCACACTGGCTAATTTCCGGGTGGAAGCGGCCGGGCCGTTGGCGGCTAAATTGGTGGGCGAACGGCAGCCGTCGGTATTTGTGGTGGGTGGCAGCACCTACGGCCGTGACCTGGCGGCCTGGGTTGCGGCTGACCTGAACGCCGGTATTGTGGCCGATGGCATTAACCTGAAAGTGGAAGGCAGCGTGGTCAAAGTGACCCGCCCCGTCTACGCAGGCAAACTGCTGGCCGACGTGAACGTGAAGGAAGGGGTGCAAATCATCACCCTACGCAGCCGCGCCTTTCCCAAAGCAGAGCCGGTGGGCAAAAGTGGCACGGCCGAATGGGTCAGCGCCGTTGTCAGTGAAGACAACATCCCTACCAAGATCGTCGGTTTTGCCGGGAAAGAAGGCGGCGTCAGCCTGACCGACGCCAGCATCATCGTCTCCGGTGGGCGCGGTGTGGGTGGCCCGGAAGGGTTCGCCCCGGTGCGGGAACTGGCGCAGACGTTGGGTGGCGCGTTGGGGGCGTCGCGGGCGGCCGTAGACGCGGGCTGGATTCCGTATGAACATCAGGTGGGGCAGACGGGCAAAACGGTTAGCCCGGATTTGTATATTGCCTGTGGCATCAGCGGCGCCATTCAGCATCAGGCCGGTATGCGCACTTCCAAAGTGATTGTGGCTATCAACAAAGACGGCGACGCGCCCATCTTTAAGCTGGCACACTACGGCATTGTGGGCGACCTGTTTAAGATTCTGCCGGCGCTGTCGGCGGAGTTTAAGAAGCGGCTCGGTTCGTAGTCGGTTATCGGTAAACAGTAATCGGTGATTGACGAGACCTGTCAGGTTTTAGAAACCTGACAGGTCTTTTTGTTTGCAGTGTCAGGTTTGGGTAGGTGCTAACCGTCCCATCGTTCCCGTGATTTCGATGCGCGTGTTTTTGAATGTTGGACGGCCGTTACAAACCCCAGGCGCACGCACCACATACTTCCTCAACGGGACATACTGATACAGCTCTCCACCTACTGTTCCTGTTACCAAGTTAGTCATCATATAATTTCCTGTTAACTCGAACAAAACACACTCTCCCCATTTGACCATGATGCCGCTATTGTATTGCCTTGTGCAATATTAATGACTCCCTTACCATCCCACATTGATAAAGTCCACCCGGAAGGCGCTTTAACGCAGAACATCAAGTATCCACTTGTACTCCATGCAGGCACATACTGACCTTCGGTAGTTAATACTGTCTGGTTTTCCTTATCTCGAATATAAATAAGCTGTTCACTTGAAAAATAGGTGACAAACACCCAATACCCGTCACTTCGCCAACGTTGCCCACCATTATGGAGGTCGGGGTTCTGGCTAATGTTAACAGCACTATTACCATCCCACTTATATATTTGGACGCCTGACCCAGGTGCCTCACCAGATGACTCAAATGTGAGTGACCCAGTATTTGTCCATACAGGGTGCGAAATATACCCGATCAAGTACGGGGCAATTTTGCTGAAAGTATTTACATCAGGTAAGTCATTATTGATTGATACGCCATCCCAAACGTAAATGTCATGCTCTTCATTCCGCTCTGAAAGGAATGCTATTTGCCCATTCTCATTCCACGCTGGATAACGATCCCCACCTGTTGGATTTTGGCTAAGGCTGACCGTTGTGTTTCCATCCCAAATAAAAACCTCACTATAATCTCCATCATGTGGGGAACTATAAGAATAAAAGATGGTAAACGCCAGGCGATCGTCTGTGCTCCATGTGATTTCACCTATGCCTGCTGGGGATTGGGCGATCTGTGAAGAACTCTGCCCGTTCCATATAGAGAGGGTTGAACCATCTTGTCGCTTAGAGGTCATTTGAAAATTCCTGCTTGATAGAATTGTAAGGCGACCAAACCA
>CAYXUZ010000005.1:0-38033 GCA_964467705.1 uncultured Ardenticatenaceae bacterium
GCTAGAGGCTATGGTGGAGGACACGGCCGTTTACACAGACACCATCACCCTCATGCCGACCAATCAATTGATCTACTTGCCTGCTGTACGGCGCTAAACTGCTCACCGCTCACCGCTTACTGCTTACTTCATCATATTTACGGCGCACTTCCTGAATATCCTGCCACGTCAGGGCTTTGGGGCTGCCGGGGGTGCGGACGGGGTTACGCAGTAGGTAGGAGGGGTGGAAGATGGGCATCACGCTACGGCCGTGCCACTCAAACCACTGCCCACGCAGTTTGGTGATGCCGGTCTGCCCCAGGATAGATTGGGTAGCCACATTGCCCGTCAGCAGCATAATCACCGGGTCTACCAGCCGGATAATTTCCAGGACGTAGGGTTTGTAGGCTTCGATTTCGTCGTTGGTGGGTTTGCGGAAGTTGGCTCCATCGTCGCCGGGGGGCATCCGAAAGACGGAGTTGGTGATGAATACGTCTTTTTCGGGGTCGAACTGGACGGCTTGTAGGATTTGGTCGAGCAGTTGCCCGGCGCGGCCGACGAAGGGTTTGCCTATTTTGTTTTCTTCGGGGCCGGGGGCTTCGCCGACGATCATAAGTTTGGCCTGGGGGTTGCCGCGATAGATGACGACGTTAGTGCCAGCGTTGGCTAATGGGTCGTCGGTCATTTGCATCATGGCGGCAACCAGTTCGTTGAGTGAGGTGTAGTAGGTGGGACGTTTGTCAAACAGGCTGGATTGCATGGTTGTTTCCTCCTCTTGCGCGGTGGCGCTGTGTCTATGTTACGGCCGTAAAGTTTATCTCAATTGGCGCGTATTCTGTAATGGGGCTGTATGATATACTCTCCGGTATGTTAGCCAATAAGGTTGTTTACCCCCTTGATGATGGTTCGCTGGTAGTGGCAGCGCGACGGCCGTTCACTGTGGATGAGTTTCATCTGATGGCCGAAGCGGGCATTTTGCATGAGGATGATCGCCTGGAACTGATTGAAGGAGACATTGTAGATATGAGTCCGGTAGGCATACGCCATATGGCAACTGTAAAGCGATTGAACGATATTTTAACTCATCGCCTACGAAACAAAGCGACTATCAGCGTTCAAGACCCCATACGTCTGGATGATGAATCAGAACCCCAACCAGATATTGCTGTGTTAAAGTATCGAAGGGATTATTATGCCCGGCAGATGCCAACGGCCGTTGATGTGCTGCTGTTGATTGAGGTGGCTGATTCGACGATGCCGTTTGACCGGAACGTGAAACGTGCGCTCTATGCCCGCGCTGGAATCCTTGAGTATTGGATTATCAATTTGAATGAGAATCAGGTGGAGCTATACCGCCGGCCGGAAAACGGTGACTATACCGAACAGTTGATTGCCCGCGATCAGGAGATGGTCACGGCCGTCTCCTTCCCCGATATTGCTTTCCCCGCTTCTGACCTTATTGTTTGATGGGTTATGCGCCGGTTGTCTGGTTTGTTGACGACGGCCGTCGCACAATCTCACTGGTGCGTGTGCCTCCGGGCATCGCTACCATATTAAATCAAAGCTCAAAATGTTTAAGCAAAAGCTGGTTATGGATGAGTAAAAGTTGTTGGGGAGAGAGGCGAAGGGGAGGGGGTACGGCCGTGAGAAAACTGTATAAGCCTAATACAAGCTCAGCTATTTCCTGGATTGTCAATCATCAAACTCAGATTCGGAAAGCAAATTCTCTACTAATGTCGCAAAAACTGGAACAGGACAAGCAAACACTATTTTATCTCTATCAAGATCACTGCTGTTGAGTTTACTACTTTGGATGGCCACAACCCAATACCTATCGCCTTCCTTACTGAACCCAATGACAGGTCCACCGCTCATTCCCACAATGTCATCAAGCGGAAAGTCATCTTTAAGTTTTCCGATGAAACGTGGAAATTTAGTGTTTAATAAGTCCCCCGGAGGATTATCCAGTTTTGTGACATCTATCATTGTCGGCCATAAAGTGGCGGTCATCAATTTACCTCTCTCAGAGGCTTGCATTTTAGTCTCAATGAATACATTTGGAAGCCCGAGAATGAAGTGATGACCAAACTCAACTTTGTGTTGATGTACCCAGTTTTCCTCACGAACTGATACAATACCATTTGCTTCCAACAGGTTCCGGTAATATGGCGCTAGGCCGATCAACCCAAAATCAAGACCAGCTTCACTATCATGAATAAAGAATTTCGGGGCAGTTTCATATACAAACGGAATAGGATCGTAAGAAGCCACATTGTTGCCAAAGTAATCCACCAGAACAAATCGTTTTACTCTAATGTCTCCATTTGCGAGGTGACGCTCTAACTCTTCCAACACATGTCCAGCTGTAGCCCAACACCAATTGTCTCGCACAGAAAAGATAAATCCCGAATAACTGAAAAATTGTAAGCCACCCACTGATTTCCCATCAGAATTGATCGAATAGTACCACCCTGACAAACTTACTAAATGACGACAGAAAAAGCGGAATGCTTCCTCAAACTCAGGGTCATCAACCGGAGGAACCAATTCTGATAAATCATTGTTTTTCAAAGTAAATACCCCTCGACTTAGAACACATCAACAATTTGTAATACCAATGTAATCCATTTATCAATCTGAATGGGGGTTGAGGTAGCGCACGGCCGTACTCAAGGTATCACCCCAATCTTGCTGTATTGAATCCTGTTTCTAGCTTCACGCCCTAGCTACACGGTAAATTTTGCTCATTTTCCAGAGGCTTACGAGAAAACCAAGAATGAAGGACGAAACCATGAAATAAAAAACGAAGTTAAACAAAATGCCTTCGATTAAAAATTTGGATACGGGTTCCGCCAATGCCAACATGTTTGAATCAACAGTTGCCCACATGAGATGGGGTAGTCCACGGGCATTAATATAAACCGAATCTAAATACTCCAATTCAGGATAGATAGTCGAAATATGGGTGAATGACTCGAAACAAAAAGCCAATGATGTAGCAATGAGTGTAAGGAGGAGCGAAGCCAGTAAAAATCTAGAGAGGGTTTTCATTTTATCACTAATAAATTCTTTTTAGGTGGTTGCGATCTGTGTCTTAGCTTGAATGGGGGTTGATGTAGCGCACGGCCGTTTGCGGCCGTCCCAGATACTCCACCCCATTCTCTGTCACCACCACATCCTCTTCCAGGCTCATCATGCCCCGGTTGGGCACGATCACATGCAGTTCCAGCGTGAAGATATTGCCCACCTCCACCAACATCCCGGTGGTGTCGCCATACCGCTCCCAGCGTGGCCCCAGCACCGTAGAGCCATCATGCGCCACCCGCCCCAGCAAATGACCAAAGGCATGTTTGTATTCCGGGAAGCCGTTGTCCACAATAAAATCCCGCGCCGCCTCATCCACCTGCCAGCCCGGCGTCCCCGGCTTCAAGGCTGACTCCCCCGCCTTAATCGCCCCATACACCACATCAAAAGCATGCTGCACATCGGGCGGGGCTTGCGTCTCGCCATCATCCAGCACATACCACATGCGCTGCAAATCGGAGCAATAGTCGTCCTGCTTCACGCCCAAATCCATGTGCAGCAGGTGGCCTTTTTGCAGCACCACATCCCCCGGCGCAGCATGGCCAATGGCCGACTCCGGCCCACAGGTGACAATGGGATTAAACGGCTTTGGCCAGGCGTAACCCAGCCCCATTTCGTCAATGCGCTGATGCACAAAGGCGGCAATCTGCCGCTGCGTCATGCCCGGCCTGACAAACGCTTCTACTTCGTCGAATAGTTGCAGGGTGGTGGCAACGGCCGTGCGCACCCGCGCCACCTCCGCCGCACTCTTCCGCCCCCGCAACGCCGACACCAGCTTCTCCGCCGAAACCAGTCGGTCGGCAAACGGCGTGCCCGCCAGATGCTCCCGCAGCGCCAGATACAGGCCATGACTCAGCCCATCGGCGGCCACATCATTGACCGAATAGTTGATGGCAATGCTCGCCGGATTCAGCCGCGCCAACGCCTCCCGCAGCGGTTGGGCAATGCCTTCGTCATAGCCCACAATGTCCTGGTAAACGCCCAACTGCGCCACATTTTCCGTGTCATACCGACCCACAATGGCCGTGTGACGGCCGTCCTTGCTCAAAATAAACGCCGACTGCCAGGTCACATCCACCCCGGCCACCAGCTCCAACGTCGGGTCTGGCGAAAGGGTTGTCTCGCGTACAAACGTCAGCCACACATCCACGCCAAACTCGTTCAAAATAGCGGTTGCCTGAGCCACCTTTTCTACAATCAATTGTTTGTTATCCATGTTATTCCCTTTGTTTAACGCGGAGACGCGGAGGCGCAGAGAAAAATCCGCGTTATCCGCGTCCTATTTTCACCCTATCACCTTGTCAACTTTGTACTGGATCATCTCTTTCATCTGCGACTTGCCGGAATTGGCGTAGATGGGCAGTGCTGGGGCAGGGGACAGTGCCACTTGTACAGCACGGCCGTCACCCGTCATAAACTGCACCTGCCAGCCCGTTGCGGTTACGGCCGTGTCCACCCATTGCAGCGCATCCAATCGCGCCAACCCCAATTCCTGCCGGGCATAAAAATCGGCCACCTGCTCCACTACGCCATAACCGGAACGGCCGCGCAGCCGTTCCAGCCATACTGCGCCTTGCTGCGTGGCGGTCAATAATTGCGGGATGTCGGCGGGGGCGACACGGCCGTAACAGACCCCTTCCGGCAAAGTCAGGAGCGTCCCGGCAAAACGATGCCCGCCCAAATGCGTGGTCATCCAGGCCGCGCTGCCCACTTTTTCGGCCAGCGCCCGGTAGAGGGCCGCCCCATACACCGCGCAGCTTCGGTCGCGCTTGCCATTGGTGCAGACAAAATAACGCTGCCCCGTCACCAGATGCGGCTCGTAACGGCCGTCGCCGCGCACCACCGCCGCCACGTCCAGTTCCAATAAATCCTCATACGCCCCCAGACGAAACTCATACAATCGCGGCCACGCTGCCTCATTCACCCCCACAAAAAAGGTCAACACGTCCGCATCTGGCCGAAACTGGCGAATGAATTGGAGACGGCCGTTTACCGCTGCCACCTGCTCACCTGACCACTTGAGCACATTTCCCGGCAATTCATTCTCCTCCGTCGCGTTCGCCCCCCACGGCCGGGTATATTCCAACATGAACCAGACGGCCGCAGTTACGGCCGTGCCCATCATCGGCTCATTCATCGCCGCCGAAGTCTCACAACAAAGGAAATCAGGAGGTAGTTCAATCATAGGCTTATTCCGGTGAACGAGTGTAATTATAGTCCGGGTGAGGTATCATTCAACAAAACATTCCGGGAGAACACAAACCATGATGCAACGAACATTTGATAAGACAACGGCCGTGTCTGAAATCGGTCTGGGCACCTGGCAGTTAGGTGGTGATTGGGGTGCGGTGGATGATAAAACGGCGCTGGAAATTATGGAAACGGCCGTAGCCCAGGGCGTCAACTTTTTTGATACGGCCGATGTCTACGGCGGCGGCCGCAGCGAGCAACGCATCGCCCAATTTTTGCACAACCAACCGGCCACCATCTTTGTCGCCACCAAACTCGGACGTTCCGGTGATCCCGGTTGGCCGCAAAACTTCACCTATGAGAACATGCGCCGGCACACCGAAGCCTCTCTGCGCCGTTTGCAGGTGGAGGCACTCGACCTGACCCAACTGCACTGCATCCCCACCGCCGAATTACAACGCGGTGACGTGTTTGAGTACCTGCGCCGCCTGAAACAGGAAGGCAAAATCAAACGTTTTGGCGTCAGCGTTGAATCTATGGACGAAGCCCTCATTTGCCTGGAACAGGATGGGGTCGCTTCGCTGCAAATCATTTTCAACCTCTTCCGCCAGAAACCGATCACCACCCTCTTTGACAAAGCGCAGCAAAAAGGAATTGCCATCATCGTCCGCCTGCCGCTGGCCTCCGGGTTACTGGCCGGTAAGTTCACCCAAAGCAGCACCTTTGCCGCCAATGATCATCGCCACTACAACCGGGATGGCGACGCCTTTAACGTGGGTGAAACATTTGCCGGGCTGCCCTTTGCCGTGGGCGTAGAACTGGCCGATGAATTGAAAACGCTGGTTCCTGAGGGGATGACGATGGCTCAATTTGCCCAACGCTGGATTTTAGACTTCCCCGCCGTGACCACCATCATTACCGGGGCCACCAAAGTCAGCCAGGTAGAATCAAACACGGCCGTGACCCGTCTCCCGCCCCTCTCCCCCGAACTGCACCAGCAACTGGCCGCCTTCTACCAGTCCAAAGTCCACGCCCACATCCGCGGCCCTTACTGAACTACAACGGATAGAGAATGAAACGGATAAGATTCCCCCCGCTGCTACCGTCCACTCAATTTCCGAAGTGCACTATTATGCGGAGAGGGAACATGCCTCAAATTAACTGGCAGATAAATCTTACTCGCTACGATACTATACTAACTATTCATTATTACATCCTAATGCATAGAGTTGTCCTTTTTTGGGAAAGACTACGTACCTACCTTCAGGCGACAGTTGAAAATTGGTGTGTGTTAATTCAGATTCCAAACCTTCCCCATCAATTTCTAAATACAAGTCATATGGGATTTTGGCGGAAATCGTCTCATCTTTGGATGTGATTGAAATATATTCATCAGTGGATTTAATGAACAAAAGCTGATTGAGAGCATCATTCCAAATTACGGAACGAATATTTTCGATGTGTTCAATTCTTCCCTCCTGATTGATTGGATCGTAAACATAGATTTTATTTTGATCTTCTGCAAACCAGGCACGATACCAATAAGTTTTATCATTCAAGGAAAATGTAATGTTGTGAGACAAAGGCCATGGCTCAAGAAATATATCAGAGTTATCAAAAAACCTTTCTATTTCCTCAAGCGATATCCAAACAGGCTCCATAGTTTCAAGATTGATTAGAACTTGTGTGCCTATTGGTCCTGACTCGGGGACGATAATATATGAAAAGTACATTCCATCAGAAGACCAAAACCAATTCCCAACATGAGTATTACCCAAGCTATATTGATTATTTTGATTGATTAACCATCTTCCCAATTGTAGACGGCCATCATCTACAATCATTTTCGTATCAATTATTTGCCAGTTCCCATCAGATGATTCATCAACAACTTTTGCCTCACAATCACATGGCAACCGATATTTGATAGTGCGCTCGCCAAGATTAGTAGCTGATCCGTCCTGCAAGTTCCACCGATATGTATTAAACCTTCTCGAAAAATCAGAATCTAGCGGGCCTTGCTCAAGTAGTAGGTTTGCAATTGAATCTTCGGAAAAGGTCACTCTATAAATACCCGTTGCGTCAGGAGTAAATTCGGTAATTTCTGGCTGTGCAATAATTGAATCACATATAACTTGAAAAGAGTTTATTTTTTCTGCACAAGAGGATAAAACTGCGCCAACCAGCAACATTAAAGCAATGAATCGTCTATTTGTTAACATAAAATAATCACTCGACTACGGCCGTAAACGCCCCCATAAACGCCCTTACCGTCCGCTCAATTTCCGCATCGCCATGTGCTGTAGATAGGAAACAGGCCTCAAACTGGCTAGGCGGCAGATAGACGCCGTTTTCCAGCAAAACCTGGAAGGCGCGGCCAAACCTCGCTGTGTCACTTTGTGCCGCCGACTCCCAATCCGTCACCGGCTGCTCGGTGAAAAAGGTGGTAAACATCGTGCCCACCCGGTTGATTTGCACGGGTACGCCTGCTCTGTCAGCAGCTTGCTGAATGGCAGTGGTGAGCGTCACGGCCGTGTCCGCCACCTGTTGCCACACCCCTTCCGCCTGTATCCCCCGCAACGTCGCCAGACCCGCCGCCATCGCCAGTGGATTGCCGGACAGGGTGCCCGCCTGGTACATCGTGCCAACCGGGGCGACCATCTGCATGATGTCGCGGCAGCCGCCATAGGCCCCCACCGGCAGCCCGCCGCCAATCACCTTGCCCAACGCCGTAATGTCCGGGCGCACGTTGTAGAGCGCCTGTGCCCCGCCCGGATGCACCCGGAAGCCGGTCATCACCTCGTCAAAAATCAGCAGTGCCCCCTCTCTGGTGGTCATGTCGCGCAGCCCTTCCAGAAATCCCGGCTGTGGCGGCACGACGCCCATGTTACCCGCCACCGGCTCCACAATGATGGCCGCAATCTCGCCAGGGAACTGTTCAAACAAAGCGGCGACCGCCTCCAAATTGTTGTACGGCGCGACCAGGGTGTCGGCGGTCGTCGCTTTGGGTACACCCGGCGAATCGGGCAGCCCCAATGTAGCCACGCCGGAACCGGCCTGCACCAGCAGCATATCGGCGTGGCCGTGATAATTGCCCTGGAACTTGATGATTTTGCTGCGCCCGGTGAAGGCCCGCGCCAGCCGCAACGCGCTCATGGTCGCCTCGGTGCCGGAGTTGACAAAACGGATCATTTCGATGTTGGGCATGAAGGCCATCACCAGTTCCGCCAGCTCCACTTCCAACGGGCTGGGCGCGCCAAAACTGGTGCTTTTCACGGCCGTGTCCGCCAAAGCCCGCACCACCTCCGAGTGGGCGTGCCCGCGAATCAGCGGCCCAAAGGAAAGGACGTAATCCACAAAACGGTTGCCATCCACATCCACCAGATACGCCCCTTCGCCCCGGTCAATAAACAACGGCTGCCCACCCACCGCCCGAAACGCCCGCGCCGGAGAATCCACCCCGCCGGGCAGCAGCGTTTGGGCTTTGGCAAATAGTTCGATTGATTTTTGGATGTTCATGTGATGTCCTTAATGCTCACATCAGGTGTGTGCTGCTATAGCTAATATGTTGCTGCTAGATAGGTGAATGTTCACCAAGGATTGTTGCGTTCATCTGCAAAATCCTGTTAATCTGCTTGAAGTTGAAAGACATAAATCTGGTGGCTATCTTCAAAATAAATCACCAATTTATCTTCCACAAAAGTGTTCACCATTTGATAAGGGTTTAATCTCACGCCTCGAAAACTAGCTTGTCCAATGACATTCATGGTTTTTGTATCCTGAACAAAAAATTTGCTATCTTGTGATATGGGAAAAACAGCATCATCAACAACAATCTGATAGGAACTGGACTTTTCAGGCCACGATTCATCCGCTGGACTATTTTGAATCGGCCTTTCTCTTACATCCCATGAACAATCATGGTATGTGACTGCACCATTGGTAAGGGCAATTTTCGAAATTGCCCCCGAGGTAGAATGGTTAGCAAAACCTGTCAAAAAAGCATGTTGCCCATTTAGTCTCAATGTTGATGGATTCACACCTCGATACCCATAACCCCAAGCAATTTCTCCTGTGTTGGGATCATAAGTTGATAATGATGCGACACCACCAAAAAGACAAGATGGGAATTCTTGCCCGTTGGCTGTTGGTGCTGCTTCGAGCCACTTTCCTGACGACACGACTATTTTTTCATCATATATCCGAATAACAGAAGGGGAAAAGATGTCAGTTTGCCAGTTTGTCCGTCCATCACTCAAATCAAATGATGATAACCCGGCGCTTGTATACACTATTGCATTCCCATTATGGGAGTAAATGACCGGATAATTTATGTCAATATCACCACTCCATAACAATGTCATGTTTTCAATGTCATTTATCGTTCTTTTTGGTGACCATGATTGTAAGATCACCCACACTACAAACGTGGAAGTAGTAAGCAAACTCCCAGCAATGACTACGTAATCAGTGATCTTTATTGGACGTGGAGGTTTCATTACTTTACGCTGTTGGAATGAGCATTCAATGAGATTACAGCCACCTATGTTCGTCGGCCTTAGCCACAATCAAATCGGCCAGTTGTTTTATAAAAACGGGATCGGTGTTCAGGGCCGACGGCCGTACTAACCGCACTCCCAACTCTTCTGCCACCGCCTGTGCCTGAATGTCAATATCAAACAAGATCTCCACATGATCGCATACAAAACCGACGGGCACAGAGACGATATTTTTAATGCCCTGCGCCGCCAGTTCCGGGATGTACTCCTGCAACTGCGGCCCCAACCACGGTTCCGGGCTGCGGCCGGCCGACTGGTAACTCCACGACCACTGCGTATTGGGCAGGCCAGCCTGCACCGCCACCAGCCGCGCCGTTTCGCGCAGTTGGCTGTCATACGGGTCGCCCATTTTCAGGATGCGCTCCGGCAGGCTGTGGGCGCTGAAAACCACATGCACATTAGCCCGTTCCGCTTCCGGCCATTCGTTTAATCCCGCCTGCACCCGCGCTGCCAATGGGCCAATCAGCCCCGGTACGTCATGGTAGCTGAGGATGTGGGCGAATTCGATACGGCCGTGAAACATCGCCAGCCCCGCTTCTATCTTGTCATGGTATTTGGCAATGCTCAGTTTGCTGAAATGGGGGGCCAGCACCAGGCTGACGGCGCGGCTGATGCCGTCGTCCAGTATCTCCCGCACCGCATCCTCAATCCAGGGTGACCAGTGGCGCATCCCCAGGTACACTTTGAACCGGTCGGGAGACAGATGCCCACGAATCGCTTCTATTTGCGCGGTGGTAAATTCCAGCAGCGGCGACTTGCCGCCAATCTGGGTGTAGTTGTGGGTTATTTCTTCCAGGACGGCGGGGGTGGTAACACGGCCGTGCCGAATATCCGCCAGGTAGCCCGGAATCTCCTCTAAATTATTCGGCCCGCCGTAGGCCATGATCAGGACGCCGATTGGGTTGCTCATCTATACCTCAAAAGTGAGCAGTGAGCGGTAAGCAGTATCAGACCGCCCACTGCTCACTGCTCACTGGTTCTTACATGCACATAATCCACCAGCCGCTTTACATTCTCCACCGGCGTCTCCTTGAAGATGCCGTGGCCCAGGTTGAAGATGTGTCCGGCACGGCCGTTGGCCCGCGCCAGCACCTCATCCACCTGAAACTTCAATTCACGCCAGGGGGCCAGCAGCGCCAGCGGGTCTAAATTGCCCTGGATCGCTTTGTCCAGGCCAATGCGCGCCCACAGTTCATCAAGGGCCAGATGCCAGTCCACACCCATGACCGTACCGCCACACTTTGCCACTTCCTCGATGTACGGCGACGTGCCCGTGCTGAAGTTGATGACGGGCACATTGGCCCGCGCCAACTGCTGGAATAGCTTCGTGTTGTAGGGCTGCACAAACCGGATGTAATCCTGCTTGCTCAGGGCATGGCCCGCCCAGGAATCGAATAGCTGCAAAGCGGACGCGCCCGCTTTGGCCTGGGCCAGCAGGTAATCGGCCTGCACCGTTACCAGCTTATCCATCAGCCGCCCCCAGGCCGCCGGTTCGCTGTACATGAGCGACTTGGTATGCTGATACGTCTTGGAGCCACCGCCTTCGATAGCGTAGCTGGCCAGTGTGAAGGGCGCACCGGCAAAACCGATCAACGGGATGCCCCGCGGCTGCAATTCAGCAACAACCAGTTCAATGGCCTTTAACGTCCCGGCCATCGTTTCGGCGGCGGGTGGGGTGGCGAGCAGGTCAATGTCATACGGCCGTTGCAGCCGATTATGTAGCACCGGCCCTTCACCCTGGGCAAATTCCAGGTGTAACCCCATGCCCACCAGCGGCGGCAAAATATCAGAGAAGATAATAGCCGCGTCCAGGTCAAAGGCATCGATCGGTTGCAAGGTAATTTCGGCCGCCAGTTCCGGCGTGTGGATACATTCCAGCATCGAATATCGGGCGCGCAGGGCGCGGTATTCGGGCATATAACGCCCCGCCTGCCGCATCAGCCAAACCGGCGTGGCATCCACCGGCAGCCCGGCGCAGGCACGTAGGAATCGGGAGGTTGGTTCTTGTGGTGTCATAGTGGTCGGTTCTGCCAAATCGCTTTACCAATAAAAAACGGCCCCAACTTTTCCAGGTACAGCGCGGTTTGTTTCGTTTTCCTCATGCGCTGCACAATTTGGGAAAGGGGGTATAGCTCCTTGCCCACCAGCCCGGCGATGAAGTCGTTGTCTTCCGCGCCCAGGCCGTGGCAGGCCAGGCGGATGTCGTGCGCCAGGTCGGCTTCACCGTAGGCACGGCCGATGCCGCCATGCTCCATCAAAATGGTGCGCTGCTCCGGTGCCGACAACTGCTCAAACTGCCCGGAACGGCGCAGCGGATACCAGACCGCCCACGGCCAGGCCGGGTTTGTGGCCCGTTCAATAGGGCGGGTGATCAGGGTACGTTCCAGGTCGGCTTCGTAGCCCAGCGAGTAGGTACGGCCGAGCATGGTCATCTCCGGGCGCGGCGTCAGCAGGTCAAACGGCTCCTGGTTCAGCAGGCGGCGCACGTCGGCCACAAAGTAGTCCGGCTCTTCGCTAAAGGTGAGCAGCCCCACGCCATACGGGTCATTCAGATCGAGGTACAACACCCCATGAATGTCCGCCTCGGCTAACGCTGACACCAATACGGCCGTGTCAAATACATCGGTAAAAACCAAAAGCTGCATAAACAGGCGGCGATTCATTGAGATGGTTTTGCCATTCAGTTCCCCCTTTTCCGTTATGTCGAGAGTTTTGTCTTCTGAAATTTTAATATCAAGTGCCATAATTTCTCTTTAGCCTTTTCGTCATTACAAGTCATCATCGGCGTAAAATTGAGGGCCCAATGATTCGTTTGCAGCTATAGTTTGACCTTTTTGTCCACGGGGCGGGAACTCTCTACTAAATTGATCGAGTACACTGATCGACTTGTTTACCTGGTCATCGGTCAAACGTACAACAACTAAATTGTAATCGTGAATTTGGGGATCATAGGTGAGACGGGGGGCAAGCAAAATAGCAAAACAATGTAGATTCTGGACCTTAGCAAGGTAAGTAATGTTATTGATATCTTGTTCCAGAAAACCAATCTCCCTTCGCTTTGCTTCGTGATTTACGACGTGTAATAACCACTTTGATAACCACTGAAGCTCCCAAGTCAAAATGCATGGACTTTGCCTCTTCCATTTTCCAAGTTCATTAGATACTTCAACCTCCACTATTAACCAGTTCGCGTCATAATCCTCTTCTATACTTGGGAATTCATAGCCCAAGATACTCAATTTAAGTTCTTCACTGTTGATTCCTGTCCATTCGATCATAGTCATTACTCAATAATCCAATAACCACTCTGCTGCATCCCTAGCATGGTAGGTAATAATCAAATCCGCGCCGGCACGTTTGATGCTGGTGAGGGTTTCTAGCACGGCCGTTTTCTCATCCAGCCACCCTCTCTCCGCCGCCGCCTTAATCATGGCGTATTCGCCGCTGACGTTGTAGGCCGCCAGGGGTAGCGCCGGGAACTGCTGCTTCACGCGGTAAATCACATCCAGGTAAGCCAGCGCCGGTTTCACCATCAGAAAATCCGCCCCTTCGGCCACATCCAGGGCCGCTTCGCGCAACGCTTCACGGCCGTTGGCCGGGTCCATCTGGTGCGTTTTGCGGTCGCCAAACTTCGGCGCACCATCGGCCGCATCGCGGAACGGGCCGTAAAAACCGCTGGCATATTTCACCGCATAGGACATGATGGGCAGATGGGCAAAGCCGTAGTCGTCCAGTTCGCGGCGAATGGCGGCCACCATGCCGTCCATCATGCCGCTGGGGGCCACGATGTCTGCGCCCGCCCGCGCATGGGAAACGGCCACCCGCCCCAACACATCCAGCGTTTCATCATTCAACACATACCCTTCGGACAAATGCTCGTTTAGCAGCAGCTCAATATCCGTGTTCAAAACGCCGCAGTGCCCATGATCGGTGTATTCACACAGGCAAACATCGGTGACGACGACCATCTGCGGCAGCGCGGCTTTGATGGCGCGGATGGCCTGCTGGATGATGCCGTTTGCGGCGAAGTTTTCCTGCCCAACCGGGTCTTTTTCGGCGGGCAGGCCAAAGAGAATGACGGCCGTGATCCCCAACGCATAAGCGGATTGGGCTTCGGCTACGGCCGTGTCCACTGACATTTGGGCCACACCGGGCATGGAAGGAATGGGGCGGCGTTCGTTTTCGCCGTGTCGCACAAACAGAGGGTAGATGAAATCGGCCGGGTTTAGTTCTGTTTCGCGCACCATTTGGCGCAGCACGGCCGTGTGCCGCAACCGGCGCGGGCGGATGGGGATGTTCATAGGGCTTCCTCTCTGAGGGAGACATCCGATTTCTTCAAGAAATCGGATGTCTGGTGTTCTACTACGGCCGTTACCAATCCCTCAATGGTGTACTCATCTGGCATTATGTCAACAGACAAGCCGCATTGTTCCGCTTCGACGGCGGTAGAGGGGCCGATGACGGCGATAATGGGAGACATGCGATGTTTTGGAAACATCGCATGTCTGGTGATATTGACGAAGTTGCGCACGCTGGACGGACTGGTGAAGGTGAGGATTTCGGCGCCTTTTTCCATTTCAGCCAGTGCTTCGGGGGTGGGCACGGCCGTGACCGTCTCATACAGCGCGATATCATCTACCATCGCCCCACGCTCGCGCAGCAGATTCACAATTTCTGGGCGGCCCATTTTGGCGCGGGGTAGCAAAATACGCTGCCCGGCCACATCACCCAACCCCAAGACCAACTGCTCGCCCGTAAATTCGTCCGGCACAAAATCTACCGAGACGCCTTTTTCCGCCAGCGCTTGCTGCGTAGCAGAGCCGACAGCGGCTATCGGTAATTGGTAATTGGTAATCGGTAATCGGTGGGTTTCCAATCGCTGCCAGAAGAAGCGCACAGCATTGACGCTGGTGAAAATTAGCCAGGTGTATTGGTCGAGGCGGGCCAGGGCATTGTCCAGTTCGATGGCGGGCAAGGGGACAAAATCTATCACCGGAAAGCGGATGCACGTGGCCCCTAACGCTTCCAACCGGGCGCATAACTCCCCCGCCTGATCCGGGCTGCGGGTGACGACAATGCGTTTTTCGAGTAGCGGCCTCTGCATCATCCTTTGGTACACCGTTAACAAAATAACCTGAACTTTCCTTGTCATTTCGACAAGTCTTCGAGGAGAAATCACTGCCACTTGTACGGGAGAAGGATTCCTCGTCGAAGACTCCTCGGAATGACATTTTCATCTGATTTTGGATCTACTGAGATCAGGAGATTGAGAGATCCGGAATCTCTCAATCTCCTGATCTCAACAATTTCGCCGCCCCTTGCGCCATCGCTTTTTGTGCCAGTTCTGCACCGAGTTGGTTGGGGTCACGGCCGTGCCCCTTTACCTCAATCACCTGACTACCATCCTCAGCCGCCACCAGTCCGGTTAACATAATCTCGTTGTTTTGCAGGGTGGCGCAGGCCGCCACCGGCAGTGAACAACCACTGCCCAGACCATCCAGAAAGGCGCGTTCGGCCGTGACGCAGCAGCGGGTTTCGGCGTCGTTGAGAGGAGACAGGAGGGAAAGCACGGCCGTGTCTCCCCCGCGACATTGCACCGCCAGTGCCCCCTGCCCCGGAGCGGGCAGCATCACTTTCAAGGGCAGATATTGGGTAACATGGCTTTCTAATCCCAGACGAGTCAGCCCGGCGGCGGCCAAAATAGTGGCGTCGTACTGACCTTCCTGCACTTTGCGCAGGCGGGTATCCACGTTGCCACGAATGGATTGGATGGTCAGGTCGGGCCGGGCGTGCAGCAGTTGGGCTTTGCGGCGCAGGCTGCTGGTGCCAACGGTGGCCCCCAACGGCAGGCTGCCCAACGTCCACTGTTGGCGGGCGACCAGCACATCCCGCAAATCAGCACGGTGAGTGATGGCGCCGATAGTCAGACCGGCAGCGTCGGCGACGGGCACGTCTTTGAGGGAATGGACGGCGATGTCAATACGGCCGTCCAGCAGCGCCGCTTCCAATTCGGCCGTAAACAGCCCCTTCCCGCCAATTTCCGGCAGCGGTTTGTCCAGCGTTTTGTCACCCTGGGTGACAAATGTTTCCAGGCGGCACACCAGGCCCGGCCACGCTTCTTCTAGCCTTTGCTTGACATAATCTGTCTGCCACAACGCCAATTGCGAGGTACGTGTGCCGATAGTGATGATTTTTGTGGGGGTCATTTGTGATTAGAGATTGGGAGATTAGGAGACTAAGAGACTCCCAATCTCCTAATCTCCCAATCTCATTCTTCAAAGGGGATAACAGGATGGACACGGCCGCTTTTCTCCTTCTTCTTCGTGTAAAGGCCCGGCCATCCTGTTGACCCAAATTCTACGATAAATGTTCTGGTAATCCAAAGAGTTCACGCACGGCCGTTGCATATTCTCTCGCTTGCTGATGGCCTGCTTTTTCCTTCAGGCGGATGGTTGGTTCGTGCAGCAGCTTGTCCACCAATGAGTGCGAAAAACGTTGCAGGTGTACCATCGTTTGCTCGTCTACATCCCCCAAATGGCGCAGGGCGCGTTCCAGTTCTGTCTCCCGAATCTGCTCCGCTTTGCGCCGCATTTCCAGGATGAGCGGTTTGACGGTCAGTTCGCCATAGTGCAAGGTCAATTGGTCCCTCTCGGCGGCGATGATCTGCTCCACTTGTGGGATTTCGGCCTGCCGTGCGGCCAACGATTCGTCCAGCGAGGCGCGTAAATCATCCAGGCTATACAGGCGGACGTGGGGCAGGGCGGCCACGGCCGTGTCCACATTACGCGGCACGGCAATATCTACGATGACCAACGGCCGTTCGCGGGGCAAAATTGTCGTTATGTCAATAATGGGGTGTGGGCTGTGCACGGCCGTGACCACCACATTGGCCAATTGAATGGCCTGGGGCAGATCATCCAACCCATATGCCTGGCCGGTAAAGGGAGCGACGGCCGTTTCCGCCTTGCTTTTGGTGCGATTGGCGACCGAAACGTGGCTGAGTCCACGATTGCGCAGTGCTTTGAGCGCCAGTCGCCCCATTTCACCCACACCCACAACCAGAATGGCGCGATGGGCCAGACTGCCCAAAACCTGTTGCGCCAGCGTGATCGCCACCGAACTGACGCTGGCAGGATTGCTGCTGATGGCGGTTTCGGTGCGGGCGCGTTTGCCGGTGCGGATGGCCGTTTTGAAGAGAGCGTCCAGGACGGGGCCAATGGTGCGTTGGCTGACGGCCGTCACATACGCTTCCGTCACCTGCCCCAAAATTTGCGGCTCACCCAACACCAGTGAATCAAGCCCGCAGGCAACCCGCAGCAGATGGTTGACGGCCGTATCGCCGTCCAGGAAGTAGACATAATCCCTGAGTTCGATGGGATCTACCTGCTGGGTTTGCGCCAATAAATTGAGCAGCGATGGAGAGGGAGCCGGTTCGCCGGGATAGGCGACAGCGTAAAGCTCAATGCGGTTGCAGGTGGAGAGCAGGACGAGTTCGGACACGGCCGTTGGCAACTGCCTGGCCAACGTGGCCAGCGAACAGCTTAACCGCTCACGCAAAGCGACGGGCGCGGTCTGGTGATTAAGACCCAGGCACAAAATCGGGGGCATCATAAACCTCGGCTACCGCCAGATGGACGGCGTTGAGCATGGTGTTAATACGGCGCATCAGCCGCACGTTTGCTTCGGGGCGAATGTTCACATTTTCGGGCAATTGCAACGCCGATTCGATCATGGTGTCGCGGAAAAACATGGAGGCTTGCAAGGCGTCGGTGAGGGGCATGTTGATCTGGCGGCAGGTACGGCCGTATTCCCCGCCAATCCGCCGCGCTTCGTCAATCAGCCGTTCGTCATCGCCGTTAGAAATGTATTGCAGCGTCAGGGCCATGAGCTGCCGCCCCAACAGCCGGTTGCGCTCACGGGTATTGTCATCCAACATTGCCAGCCAGTGAGCGTCTTGATGGGAGCTAATCTGCTGGCGCGTCACCACCAGCGCCCGGTCAGCCCACGCCTGCTCAATGCCGCTGGCCCGGCGTAATCCGTGCCGTCCCTGAGCAAACTGGTCAATATCGGCCAGGGCAAAGCGGCGATGCCCACCTGGAGTTAACATAATCGGAATATCGCCATTGTCCGCCCATCGCCGCAGCGTGGTCGGATGCACATTCAGCCGTTTGGCGGCATCGCTGAGGGAAAGCCATTGGTCGGTGTCGGTGGTCACGGTCGTAATCCGTAATCGGTAATCCGTAATCGGTTAAGGGATTACGGATTACCGATTACGAAATAAATCTCACTAAATTGATAAAAATCTATGTAAACCTATGTATTTGTGAAAATTTTACCAGCGTTAAATTTGGCGTCAACCCAATTACTCAATTACCAACTTACTCACCACATTCACGGCCGTGTCCTTTGCCTGCTTCACACAATCGGGCACCCCCACACCCCGGTACGGGCTGCCGGTGACGAAGATGCCGGGGGGCAGGCTGGCTTCAATAGCGGCTACCCGTTCTAGATGGCCTACGTCATATTGGGGATTGGAGTTGTGCCAACGGTAGATGCGGTGGAAGAGGGGCACGGCCGTGACGCCCATCATCTCTCTCAATTCTGCTTGCACAATGGGCAGCAGCGCCTCATCCGGCACGTCCATCATCTCCGGTGTGCGCGAACCGCCAAAAAAGATACGCAGCAGCGCATACCCTTCTGGGGCGCGATGGTCAAACTTGGTCGAACTCCAGGTAACGGCATTGATGCGCCGCCGCTCGCTGCGCGGAATGACAATGCCAAAGCCGTTGAGCGGATGCAAAATCTCATCTCGTTTGTAGGCCAGCGACACGGTGCCAGTGCTGACGTAGCGAATCTGGCGTAAGGTTTCCGCTGCCTGCGGCGCTAAATCGGCCAATAACTGCGCCGTTACAAAAGCGGGCACGGCTAAAATGATGGCATTGGTTGGCAACGTTGTGCCGTCAGATAGATGTAATTGGTAATTGGGTAATTGGGTAATTGGAGATTGGGTCGCGCCAGCCAATCTCTCTACCTTCGCTCCCAACCGGCAATCGCCCGTTAACCGCTCCCGCAGTGCCAGTGTTAGCTCTTCCATGCCCGGTTTGAAGGAGGTGAACATGCTGGGCGCGTTGCCATTGGGGGCGGCCTGGGCGCGGGATTTTTTAGCCGCCAGCATCGCTTTGATCAGGCTGCCATGCTCTTTTTCCATGTCGCGGAAGCGGGGGAAGGTGGCCATCATACTTTGCAGTTCGGCGTCGGCGTTGTAGATGCCGGAGAGCAGCGGCTCGGCGATTTTGTCCAGCGCTTCCTGCCCCAGGCGGCGCTGGATGAATTGGGCCAATGTTTCGTCGGCGTCGTCTGTTTTGGGCGGGATGATCCAGTCCAGCCCCATGCGCAGTTTGCCCGGCAGGGAAATGAGCGGGGAGAGGGCAAACGGTTTGATTTTAGTGGGGGCGATAAGCATGACGCCATCGGGTAGGGGGGTGGGACGGCCGTTGTGCAGGATGAAGGTCTGGCGACGGCCGTCGTTGGTGGGCAAAAACTGGTCGTCAATGCCCAGTTCACGGGCCAGTTGCGCCGCCCACGGTTTCTGGCTGAGGAAGGAGTCGGGTCCGGCTTCAAGGATGAACGGCCGTTCCCCAAATCCTTCCACCGTCTCCGTCAAAATTTTGCCACCCCAGCGGTCAGATTGCTCTAGCAGCGAATACGTTATGTCAACATTCCGCCGGGCCGCCTGCTGCTGTACATACCAGGCCGCGCTCAACCCGGTAATGCCGCCGCCGATGATGGTAATGTGGAGGGGGTTGGAGTTAGTCATTGAATCCACAACTCAGACACACAAACACTTGAACACTCAAACACCCACCTCTGCCAGCCTGGGTACATACGTACAAAACGGCTCTTCGCCCAGGTAATCGCCGTCCGTGCCAAAGGCGCGGGCGCGGCAGCCGGAGCAGATTTTCTTGAATTCGCAGATACCACATTTGCCGCCGAGCCAATCAGGTTCGCGCAGTTCCGCAAACAGGGGGGAATCCTGCCAGATTTCAACGAATGGCTGGCGGCGGATGTGTCCCGCTTCCACCGGCAGGTAACCGCAGGGGAAGACCTCTCCCCGATGGCTGATGAAGGTGACGCCGGTGCCTGCCAGACAACCTTTGGTCATGGCGTTCATAGCGTGACGGCCGTCGCCATTCCCACCTGGATGCCCGCCAGTATGCCCGTTGCCGCCATGTTGCTGCCGGTGCAGGGAGGACGGCCGTTCCCGGAAAATACCCACCCTCCGTTCTTCCGCCTGCCGTTGGCGCACAATGCGGAAATAATGCGGCGCGCAGGTAGCCTTTAATTCAATACCTCCTTCTATTTCGGCGTCATACAGCCAGTTCAACACTGCCTCATATTCGGTCGGGGAAATCTGTTTGTCTTCGGCAATTTCCACGCCGCAGCCCACCGGCACCAGCAAGAACAGGTGCAAGGCCACCGCGCCAATCCGTTTGGCTAAGGCCAGCGTCTCCGGCATTTGGTGAACATTATGTTTAGCTACGGTGGTATTGATCTGGTAGGGAATATCCAGCGCACGCAAGTGGAAAATGCCGGTCAGCGTCATTTTGAAGGCGCCTGGCCCGCGAAAAATGTCATGGGTGGGTGCGTCTGCCCCATCGAAACTGATGCTGACGCGGCGGATGCCGCTCTCCTGGATGCGTTGGGCGATTTCAGCAGTGATGAGTGTGCCGTTGGTCGCCAGAGCCACAATTAGCCCGGCGTCGGCGGCGTGGCGGGCAATGTCGAAAATGTCCGGGCGGAACAGCGGCTCACCACCAGACAAGACGAAGATGGGACGGCCCATGGCGGCGATCTGGTCAATCATGGCAAACGCTTCGGCGGTGGTCAGGTCTTGGGGCAGCAGTTGGTTGGCAACGGTGATGCGGCGGCAGTGAATACATTCCAGGTTGCAGCCGGCGGTGGTTTCCCAAAAGATCAGGCGGGGTGGGGGATAAGCAGGATTGGACATGAAATTTCCTTCAAGTGATGCAGCATTGCCGAAAAACGGTAGCAAGTGGCAAGTGACCAAACCTGCAACCGGCTACATTTTCAAGTATAGATTTCCCACGACTTTGGCGAGTTAAATCTAAGGAAAATTATAGAAAGTTATAAAAATCTATGCCACATTTACTATAGGACAAGATGGAGGATGAGGTAGGTGAAGGATGTCATCAATTGGCTGTGACAAGTGGCAGGGATTGAGGGGTAGGGAGTCCCTTCCTTTCTGTTATAATCTGCCCCATATATCCGGTTTGGGCCGGAAGGGGTTGATGATGACTTCTCCATTTCCTGGGATGGATCCGTATCTTGAAGGTGACATGTGGCAAGAGTTTCACGACACACTGTCTAATGAGATTCGGGCACAGCTATTGCCCCGTTTGCAGCCAAAGTATGTGGCGTTGTTGGCAAAGCGGTATGTGTTTGACCGGGCGGCTGTGGGCGTACTGGATTTGCCGCCGGAGCAACGTATTCTGTACCCGGATGTGCATGTGGTGAAGATTGGTGAGGCGGCAGCGGTGTATACGGCCGTGACCCCACCAACCATCGAACTCAGCAGCGACATGGGTGAAGAAGTGCCCATCCTCAGCCTGGAAATACGGGATGTGGCCGAACGGCGGCTGGTGACGGTAATTGAGATTTTGTCGCCGGTGAATAAACGCGGCGACGGGGCGCGGGAATATGCAGAACGCCGCGACCAATTGCTGCGCACCCGCACCCATTTGCTGGAAATTGATTTGATCCGGCGTGGTGGGCGGATTCTGCTCGATGGGCATTATCCTATCGCCCCGTATTATGTCTACTTGAGCCGCTTTACCAACCGCCCCAAAACGGCCGTCTGGGCCATCCAACTACGCGATCCACTGCCGGTGGTGCCTGTGCCCCTGCTGCCGCCGGATGAGGATGTGCCGCTGGATTTGCAAACGGCCGTGACCGCCTGCTTCAACCTGGTGGGTTATGAGCGTCTGCTCAACTACCAGGAACCACCGCCACCACCTGCCTTTGCCGAAGCGGACACAGCCTGGATAGCCGATCAGTTAGCTCTATTTGCCCGGTAATGGGAGGAGAACGGAATTTGAAAACGTGGAACTTGCTTGAACAATGGCATCAAATTGTATTTGAACGCGATCTGGAAAAACTGAGCGCGATTCTGGCGGAAGATGTCGTGTTTCGGTCGCCGTTTGTGTGGAAGCCCTATCACGGCCGTGTGCCCACCTTTGTCATCCTCAGCACGGTCATTGACGTGTTCGAGGATTTCGCGTACCACCGCGAACTGGTAGATGGCGACAATTGGGCGTTGGAGTTTAGCGCCCGTGTGGGTGAGATGTCTCTCAAAGGCATTGACCTGATTCGCTGGAATGAGGCCGGGCAGATTGTGGAGTTTGAGGTATTTGTACGGCCGTTCAACGCCCTACAGGCCCTCGGTCAACAAATGCAACAGCGCCTGGCCGCAAAAGGCTTCATCTGATCTCTTCAGGCGCTCTGACTTCATCATCTGGCGACTGTTTTGCCCTATTCCCTTCTCGCCACACGAGAGCAGTCAGGGCTGCACCGAGGGTGATGAGAAGCAAAAGGGGCGTGATAAGAAACCAACCGAGGAAGGGAAGGAATATGACGAGGGTGAGGAGAACGGCCGTGCGTACCGTCAGGTTCATTCCAGGTGTATTGGCCGCATGAGGGTAGATGCGGTCACGCAGTAGTATCACCAGTCCGGCCAGGCCAATGGCCGCCAGAGCCAGCAGTGCCAGCACAATAAGCATTGCCAGCAGGCCGCCACCTTCCCCACCCTGGAGCAAAATGGCGGCAATGACCAGAAAGAAAAGGGCATTAGCGAGACCAATGAGAAAAGCACGGCCAGGCGCGGTCTGGATGGTATGACGGGCGCGGGCCACACGGCGTGGTAGCAGAAAGGGGAGTAGCGATAATAGGGCAACAACGCAGATTGCGCTGACCGCCAGGATGAAGATGAGTCTGGCTAATTCACCCATAAGAACCTCCAAAAGAAATCAAGACACGTTATTGTTCATAGAAATGGCGACCTGGTGGGCGGCCGGGATCGGTGAAGAGCAGGCGCGCACCAAGCAGCCAGATGACCAGGGCCAGGCTAATAAGGATTGCCCATTGGTAAAGGGCCAGATTGAACTGGACGGACGGCATGGACACGTGGGTCACGGCCGTGACCCATCCGGTTATCATTTTGTCTATATTGGGAAGTTCCAGATGGGGCAATGGTGTAGGCAGCAAGGCACGGCCGTATGTCCACCAACTTTGCAGCGTACCCCAAAATAGCACACCCAACAGAGCAGCAGCTACGATCTGGGTCAGCGGCAGCAGATGTAGCCAATGAGGTGAAGGGGCAGGTCTGGTCAGGGAAGTCAGCACTCCAGACGCCAGGTCAGTAGGCAGCGGCACATCCGGCATGTCGGCAAAGGCAGCGAAGAGCGCCTCCAGTTCAGCCAACCGGGTTTGCGCTTCTGGTGAACGGGCAATGGCGGCGGCTACTTCTTGCCGTTCTGTTTCGTTCAGTTCACCATCCAGATATTCGTTTAGGCGATCATCGGTCAGTCCGTTTACCACTTTGCTACTCTCTCCTCTCATTTCTCACCAGTTTCATGATGTTGCATGTATTCAGCCAGGAGTTTGCGCGCCCGGAATAGATCGCTTTTGACGCTGCTGACTGGGCGCGACATGGCCGCGGCTATTTCATCATAGCTCATCTCTTGAAAATGACGATATTCAATCACGGCGCGGTAAGTGGGCGGTAGTTGGAGAATGGCGGAACGCAGACGATTTGCCTGTTCCTGGCGCACGAGAGTTTGCTCCGGGGTAGGTGCGATGTCATGCCAGTCGTTTGGGTTAGCGGGTTGATCGATCATATCAGTGGTGAATTGCGGCCGTACCCGTTCGGCCTCAAGCCAGTTCAGGCAGAGATTAGCGGTAATACGCTTGATCCAGGGGGCAAACGGCCGTGACAAATCAAACCGGTCAAGTGCCTGGTAAGCCCGCAGAAACGCTTCTTGGGCAGCGTCTTCGGCATCCTGGCGGCGGCCAAAAAGACGATAAGCGACATTGAACACGGCCGTTTGATGCCGCCGTACTAATTCAGCAAATGCCATATCGTCACATTGCTGTGCCCGCCGCAGTAAAGCCCATTCATCATCCTGCGTAGCTGGATCATCACCCTGCGCCATGTCATGTTCCTGTGTCCATTGCCCTCTATTACAGGACAGAAAGCGAAAAGTTGCAAGTGGGGCAAGGGCAAAACATTTGTATCGGCTTGCCGCTGTCTCGCCTTGTCACTAAACTTTTGCTCATGCATCTTGCCGTCAATGCTTATTTCTGGAACCGCCCGAACAGTGGCAGTGGTCAATATACACGTTCTCTGGTGACAACGCTGCGACAGATGGTATCTGATTTACAAATCACGCTTATTTATCCGCAACTGGCCGGTGATCCCGGTCTACAGGATGTGCCCTCAGGAGTTGAGGTTTTTCCTGTGCCTACTCGTCCAGGCCATTTGGGTAAGGTGTGGTTTGAACAGCGGGGGTTTCCGGGGGCGTGTACGGCCGTACACGCCGACATCGCCCATATACCATACTGGGGCGGCCCGCTTCGTTCTCCCATTCCGCAGGTGGTGACGGTGCATGACCTGACCACCATGCTGGTGCCCGAATACCGCCGCAAAGCCAGCGCCCGCCTCTACAATGCCCTGGTCGCCGCCAGCGCCCGCGGCGCAGACCACATCATCACCGACTCCCACGCCAGCAAAGAGGAGATTGTGGCCCATTTGCACATCTCCTCGGAAAAGGTCACGCCCATTCATCTGGCGGTCACGGCCGAATACCAACCCAAGCCCAATTCACTGGTGGATATGGCCGTCCTGCGCAAATATGACCTGCCGGACTTCTATGTCTTGTACCTGGGCGGTTATGAACTGCACAAGAACGTCACTACGTTGCTGCTGGCCTGGACGTATGTGGGGCAGGCTTTGGGCGATGAATATCCCTTGATTCTGGCAGGCAAAAAACCTGAAACCACTTCGGAAAGTTACCCGGATTATGACGGTTATATCCAAAAGTTAGGCATTGGCGACTATGTGCGCTGGATTGGTTATGTGGAGGAAGCGGATAAACCGTCGCTGTACCGGAATGCGGAGACGTTTGTTTTTCCCAGCCGTCGGGAAGGGTTTGGGCTGCCGGTGTTGGAGGCGTTGGCCTGCGGTACGCCGGTGGTGACGACCAATGTTACCTCGCTGCCGGAGGTGGTGGGTGAGTCTGGCTTTGCCGTAGACCCGGACGATGCGCGGGGCATGGCAGGGGCCATTATTGCCACGATTGTGCAGGATGATCTGGCGAAGGAGTTACGGGCTACGGCCGTCACGCAAGCGGCTAAATTCTCGTGGGTGGACACGGCCGTGCAAACAGCCCTGGTCTATGACAAGGTACTCAAGTAAACAACGCGCAGCTGCCAGACTAGGTTAGGATACTCATTGCAGATTCGTTTACTTCTGCCACTTTATGGCTCTGTGACAACAAGTTCCCACATATCATTCAGGACTAACTGCCCATCGAAGCCACCAAACATGACAATCCGGCCCCGGCTCCCATCGTAATAGAGTGTGTGTCCCCAACGAGCTTGTGGCACGAGGTGTGAGTCTAGTTCTTGCCACTCGTCACCTAACAGCCAGGTGTCATTGAATAGTTGGGGGTTCCAAGCGCCCCCAAAGAGTATGCTTTTCTGTAGCGTAATGTCATAAGCCATACTGGCACTGGAACGTTGCGGTGGCAGAGGATCCATTTGAGGATTTGACCACCTGTTCTCATGTAATATCCAGGTGGCGTTCTCAAAACTACTGAGAAAGGTGCTCAACTGATGGCGGTTGCGGTCATACGCCAGCCCAAAGCCACTTGCCTCGGGGCTAGCAGAATCTATGTCAACCTGGTACCATTCCTGCCCGTCCCATTCCCATATGTCATCGTAAAATATTTCTCCGCCATCATAGCCACCATAGAGCCTCACTTTTCCCGTATCGCTATCAAAATACATCTGATGACAACATCTGGCGGGTGGGCTGATTTGTGGGTAACGCAATTCCCATTTTTCTCCGTCCCATTCCCAGGTATCGTTGAAGATTATTTGTTGATCACTACCGCCAAAGAGAACAGTGACACCTCGCACCTCGTCATAGGCCATAGCATGTGAAATTCTAGGCGGTGGACTAATTTCGGGAAATCGTTGCTCCCAGTCTATGCCATCCCACTCCCAAGTGTCGTTTTCGCTCAACCAACTCTCTCCGACCCAAGCTGTACCACCGCCAAATAGAACTGCGTTCCCCCGGTTTGTATCAAATGCAATTTTCCCGTCCACTCGGGGTGCAGGAGCATTTTGGGTAGTAATAGGTAACCAGCCTGAGTCAGGGGGAATCACCGCCTGGATAAGCACAATGGTTAGCAATAAAATCCAGATAATGGCAGCGATCCTTGCTATACGTGATGGCCTTTGTTTGGTTTGTAATGCCGTTTGATCTTCCGAGGCCATAGGTGTCTGTTTACCGAACCAAGCGCTGGCCAGGATGAGACCTAAAATACCAGCGCCAATAACTGCCAGGAGAAAGTCAACTACACCGCAAACTAGGCTGTTGCCAGTATCATAGTAAACTTGGTTCAAACCACACTTTGACCATTGAATGGCATCACGTAAATGGATAAAACAAATCACCATCCACAGAACCAACGCTGGGTAACGAGGTAAAAAAGCTATGGCCAGCCAGGCCAGAAGCAAGTAAATGACACTGATTCCGGCAAATACAAAGGGGCCGTTCACCAGGATCTTGTGGATCACAGGCGCGGTGGCAATGGCATTACTGGCATCCAGCCAATAGCTAGCTGGTTGGTTAATCAAAACCACGTAGGCATTGGTAATAATTAACAAGAGGGCAATGAGGATCAGAGAACGAGGCAAATGTGGTCGCAATAGAAAACGTGGCCGTTGATTGAACCCTGGGCCTGGCGAGGAGGCGATAACGGTCTCTGGTGTAGCTTCCTCGGGCTGCAAGTCTTCTGTTTCCGCATGAGATGAAAACATGGGTTCCTCCTTTACTTACTGTCTGCAAACTACTGGTGATATAAAAACAGAGAGAGAATAACACGCTTTGTATGATAGGCAAGATAAGCCGAAATGTGCACTAAGGGATAGTTTAATAGGTAAAGGGAGTGATAAGACACGGCCGTGCAAACCCTGCATGTCTATGATAAAGTGTTTGAGTGTAGTAGTGATTGAGTGTTCAAGTGCTCAAATGCTCAAGTGATTTGCTCACACAAACACTAAAACACACAAACACCAAATCACAAAGGTTCAAGATATGGCAATTAAAGCAGATAGATGGATTCGCAAAATGGCGCTGGAGCACCAGATGATTACGCCATTTGTGGATGGGCAGGTACGGGAAGGGGTTATTTCCTACGGTCTATCCTCCTATGGGTATGATATTCGGGTGAGCAACGAGTTCAAGATTTTCACCAATGTCCATTCGGCCATCGTTGACCCCAAGCATTTCAATCCCCAATCATTCATTGATTACGAAGGGGACATTTGTGTTATTCCCCCCAATTCCTTTGTGCTGGCGCAAACAGTGGAGTATTTCCGCATCCCGCGCAATGTCTTGACTGTGTGCCTGGGTAAGTCTACCTATGCCCGCTGCGGTCTGATCGTCAACGTGACCCCATTTGAACCAGAGTGGGAAGGCTATGTGACTCTGGAAATATCAAATACTACGCCACTACCGGCCCGTGTGTATGCCAACGAAGGCATTGCTCAGGTGCTTTTCTTTGAATCGGACGAGGTATGTGAGATTTCTTATGCCGATCGCAAAGGCAAATATCAAAACCAACAACACATCATGCTGCCCCGCATTTAGCCCGGTTCGTAGTGGGCGATTTATCGCCGTCTGGCTGATGGCGATAAATCGCCCACTACAAACGAAGAATGGAACTTTTGCCGCATTTGGCACAATGGCTATAATTTGGGGCACTATTAACAAGGGCGCTTAGCTCAGTTGGTTAGAGCGCTTCGTTTACACCGAAGAGGTCAGGAGTTCAAGTCTCTTAGCGCCCATCTTTTCCTTGTTATCCCAACATTGTTTGTTATAATCCCGTTTGTGACAAAAAGCACACAGTATGTCTGAACCCAAAACCCTGGCAGGTTCAATCATAACTTTGGCAAAAAAACAGTTAGACGACAGCTAGAGTCAGGAGAATAGCCATATGGCAGAGGCAGCAATTGGCGCCGGCGTGCAAGGCGGCGGCATCTCACGACGTGAATTTTTGTACTATATATGGGGCGCTTCCATTGCCCTATATCTGGCACAGTTTGCCGGTTTGATGGTCTGGTTTTTGATTCCCCGTTTTCGGGAAGGGGAATTTGGCGGCAAGTTTGTGTTGCCTGTAGATTCCATACCCGGAATCAATGCCGCGCCCGGTAATTTCCCCGACGGCCGTTTCTGGTTAGTCAATCTAGATTCTAATCAGCCCAACGAACTGTTTGCTCTGGCGCAAGATGAAGACGAACCACTGAAAGGGGTGCTGGCTATTTATAAAGTGTGTACCCATTTGGGCTGTATTTATGCCTGGACGCCGGCTAACAATCGGTTTGAGTGTCCCTGTCATGGGTCGAAATATCGGCTCGACGGCCGTCGCATTGAATCCCCAGCCCCCCGCACCCTGGATCGTTTTCAACTAGAATTCCTGGATGCCAACCGCGCCCCCATCCCCAACACCCTCTCTCCAGAAGTCAATGACTTTTACCAGCCCGTGTCCATTCCTGACAATGCTGTTTTCATCAGCATTGACACCTCCGCCAAGAAAACAGGCCCCGGTGACACCTTGCTCTGTGATTTTGCCGGTGACTGCCCATAAACTAAATTTCTAAAAAAGACACGGGACGAAAAAGCGGTTAAGGAGAAGAAATGGCTACCATTTTTGAACAAATTAGCGAGATGGGCCTCAAACAAGCCCTTGTGACCAAAACAGATGAGGTGGTAGAACGCATCACCGCCGGTATGAACATCAGTGATGTGCGTGGCGCATTGCGTGGTGATGAACCGCGTCGCCCCAATCCGCGTTTGCGCCCCCATGCCGACGGTTTCTGGTTCCACATCCGCCCTAGTTTTTACCATACTGAAGTTACCCATATTTACCCTACCTTCCGCCTGGGCTGGCTTTCCACCTTCATGATGGTCTGGGAAACGATCACCGGCATCCTGCTGATGATTTTTTACACGCCTAGCCCACTCATCGCCTATGGCGATATGTGGAACATCCTCAGCAATGTACCCATGGGCCAACTGATGCGCAACATGCATCGCCTGGGTGCGGAGGTAATGGTGCTGGTGGTGGCGCTGCATATGCTGCGCACGTTTATTACCGGAAGCTACAAAAGGCCCCGCCAATTTACCTGGGCTACCGGCGTTATTTTGTTGACGTTAACGGCGCTGCTTAGCTTTAGCGGTTATTTATTGCCCTGGGATCAGTTAGCTTATTGGGCTTTGACGGTATTCCTCTCTGGCGCAGAGGCTGCGCCGGCCCCGCCGGTGGTGAACCAAAACGTACTCTTTATTTTGCAGGGTGGCCCGGCGTTGGGCGCTGGTGGGTTGTTGCGCTGGTATCTGTTCCATGTTTTGCTGATGCCGCTGCTGTTGGGTGTCTTTTTCTTTGTCCATTATTACAAAGTGATTTTACATGGTCTCTCTTTACCGCCGGGGCGCGAAGAGATCGGTGAAGATACGGCCAAACGTGTGCCCAAAGATGAACGCACCTACTTCACGCCTGATATTTTGACCAGTGAATTGATGTGGACGGCGCTGCTTACCCTGTTCTTGATTGCCGGTTCGCTTTGGTTCTGGGATGCGCCGTTGGAAACCCATGCCGACCCGGTGGTGACGCCGTTGCATGTGGTCGCCCCCTGGTATCTTTCCTGGTCACAAGGCTGGTTGAAATTAGCGCCCAAAACGGTGGTGGTGGGTTTTATTCCCTTGCTCCTGGTAGCCTTCATTGTGATGCCCTATTTTGAGGTGGGCAAAAGTCGCCGTTATGCCGACCGCCGCGTTGGTTTATCGGTCGCTTTCCTGTTTATCGCCTTCATGCTGGTTTCTAACTGGATGGGCACGCCAGAGTTCCGAGTGGAAAGCTCGCCGGAACGGGAAGTGTCACAAGGTGTGCTGCCTCAGGAAGGCCCCAGTGTGTTGAAAGGTGTGCCTTATGAGCATCTGGAATTGGGTACTTATTGGCCTGGACAGGTGCTGGATGATAACCCACACCTGACAAGGGCATTAGCCGTCTTTTATAACTCCATGTACCGGCAAAGTTGCAAGCTAGGCGATGGCAACCCTAACCTGGATCGTAACTGGTACCCATGTGAAGAGGAAGTGCTGGAAAATGGTGAAGTGCGTTATGGTAATCACTTTACAGATAACGCTATGCCCAATCCCTACGCCGAACTGCGCATCACCCAGGAACAGGACAACATGGTTAAGCTCACCTTGCATTATGAGGTGGTGAATCCACAAAATCCTGAAGAGTTTTTGATTTTTTCTGATGAGGCGGTGGGTTATCGCCATGAAGATTCGCTTTATGAGGAAGAATGTCAGTTCCTGAATAAGAACTGCTGATTTTCGTAAACCGTAATTCGTAAATCGTAATCCAGATTTGTTCACGGATAACGGATAACGGATAACGGATAACGGGGAAAGTTAGATGCAAGTAAAAGTTGTAATCGGAACCGTTGCTTTTATGCTGACGATGGTGGTGTTGGGCTATGCGGCGCTGCGCGAACCCACACGGTTGGAAGATTTTACGGGGGCGGCACACGGCCGTTCCGTGGAACAAGGCGCGTATCTGTATATCAACAACTGTGCTACCTGCCATGGCATAGATGGTACCGCTACTTCCGGCCCGGAAAATGGCTGCCGTGACGCCCAAGGTGAACCGAACTGCCTGGGATTGCCCCTGAACAATTACTTTTTGCTCTGTGGCAATCCCCCACGCCGTTCTATTGATTTGGGTTGGCAGGGGACAACAGAGAATTTGATCCTGAAAACAGTAGCGGCCGGCCGGGGCGCGATTATGCCTACCTGGTCAAGTGAATTTGGCGGCCCCATGCGCCCAGATCAGGTGCAAAATGTGACCAATTATGTCATGAACTGGGCCAGCCCAGAATTGTGCGCGGAAGAACCAGTAACATTTCCCTGGCCGTTCTCGCCAGGACCAGAATTTGCTCCAGGTGTGGCCGAAGCCTACCAGAGCATGACGGATCCGGTGGAAATTGTGGCCGGTGACGCTGAATTGGGTGCGGCCGCTTACTTGAGCTACGGTTGTAATGCCTGCCATGGGCTGCCTGATGGCAGCGTCCCGGCCAGTGTTGGCCCTTCACTGGCAGATATTGCCACTACTGGTGCAGAACGGGTTGAGGGCTTTTCGGCGCAGGATTATATTTATTCCTCCATTCTGGATCCCAACCTGTTTATTTCACCTGAATGTCCGGCAGGGCCATGTGCTACACCCAGCCTGATGCCAACGAGTTTCCCGTTGACGATCGGCCGTAACCCACAAGATATGGCTAACTTACTGGCTTATCTGATGGGGGATGCGTATACATACCCGTAACCGATGAACGGTAAACAGTGAACAGAAAGCCCGGCAGACGCCGGGCTTTTTTGTTTGCTGGTGAGGTTAGCATACAATTGAGATATGGAACTCACCATTATTCAACAAGAAGCGATTGCAGCCGGGCAGACCAGTTTTTTGCTAGGGGCGGCGGGGACGGGCAAGACGACGGCGTTGCAGCAGCGGCTGATCCGGCTGTTGAGTATGGGGGAGCCGGCGTATACGATTCTGGTGATGGTGGCGGAGCCGGATCAGGCACGGCCGTACCTGGACACCGTACACAAGTCAGGGCTGGGGCCATATGCCGACCTGAAGATTACGACCTATAACCAGATGGCGCAGGAGATGGTGGAGTTGTTCTGGCCGTTGGTGGCACGGCCGGCTGGCTTTACCACTCCCTATCGTCCCCCTACCTTTCTCAGTTATGACCTGGCGCAACTGTTGATGTGGCACGTCATCACCCCCATGCTGCACGAGGGGGCGTTTGCCGATTTACGGCTACGGCCGCAGCAAATCGTCAGCCAACTTTTGGATACACTCAACCGGGCGGCGTTGAATGGCCTGAGCCTGGAAGAGGCGATTGAGCGGCAAAAACGCACCTGGACGGGGGAACCGGAGCGGCTGCTGCATCTGGATGACGCTGCCAAAGCAGCCCGCACCTTCCGCCAATCCTGCCGGGATAACAGCCTGCTCGACCTCTCCCTGGCAGTGCGGGTCTTTGATACGCAGCTTGTCCATCACGAGGTGTTCAAGAACTACTTCCGGGAACGGTATCGCCACCTGATTGTGGATAACGTGGAGGAGCAAACTCCCGCCGGGCAGAATTTTGTGAGCGAATTGATGGATGTGACGCAAACGACGGCCGTGGCCTACGATGGCGGTGGCGGTTACAAACGTTTCCTGGCGGCCGACCCCGACGGGGCGCGCCAGTTTTACCACCGCAGCGTCTACCAGTTTCAATTTACCGACAGTTTTACGACCACACCTGCTTTGGAAAATGTGGCGAATCTGGTAGAGAATTTTTTGCTGTTCACCGACAAACCGACGGCGGTAGCGAAGGAGGCGATCAGTGGGGTGGTGTACGGCCGTTACCGCCGCGAAATGGTGCAAAACCTGGCCCGCTTCCTGCCCGAACTGATGGCTGAACAAGGACTGGCTCCCTACGAAATCGCCATCATCACCCCGTACCTGGATGGGGCACTACGTTATCTGTTAGGTAACGCCCTGAAAGAAGCTGGACTTCCCTACCGCGAACTGCGCCGCCGTTCCAGCCCGCGTGATGAGCCGCGTGTGCGCGCCTGGCTCACCTGGCTGGCGCTGGCCCATCCCAACTGGGACGTGCATCCGTCCGCGTATGATGTGGCCGAGGCGCTGACTCTGACCGTACATGGTTTTGACCCCGCCCGCGCCGAACTGCTGACCGAACGGCTCTACCGCCTGGATGTGCCCGATTTACTACCGATTAGTGAACTGCCACCGCGCCTGGTGGAGCGGGTGGGATTTGATTTGGTGGGATTAGTTGAGGAGTTGCGTCTGTGGCTGGAGGCGGTGGATACCACGACGCCGCTGGATCACAGTTTGCATGATTTGTTCCAATTACTATCGCAAAAGCGTTTTCAGCCGGAGCCGGATCTGGCAGGTGCGGCGGTGTGTGACTGGTTGGTGAAAGCGGCCACGCGCCTGCGCCAATCGGCCGAGGCGATAGGTTTCAAGACATCGGCTGAGGTTGGCGCCGCGTTTATTGATGGCATTAACAATGGCTTAGTGACGGCCAATCCGCCTGACCTGGGCGACCCACCCGACCCGGAAGGGATTACGATTTCCACGATTTATGGTTATTTGCTGGCGGGCAGTCCGGTGCGGGTGCAGGTGTGGCTGGAAACGGCGGCCACCGGCTGGTGGGACATTCCCAATCAACCGTTGAGCAATGCCTTTGTGTTGGCGCAGAGTTATGATGTGTCACGGCCGTGGACGGTGGAAGAGGATTACGCCATTCGCAACGAACTGCTGGCCCGCCTCATTCGCGGCCTCACTGCTCGCTGTGCCGAAAGCGTGGTGCTGGCTACCAGCGACCTGGATCGGCGCGGCGTCCGCCAGGACGGCCCCCTCTGGCGCGCCTTGCAGTCCGTTCGATAGGAAAATGGGGGGAAAAGACGGCCGTATGCTCAAAAAAACCTCAGAAAACAGCCCAAAACCTTTGAGTAACGGCTGAGTGAGCCTGAGAAACGATTCGGGAAGTCGAAGGAATGATTCAGGAAGTTGAAGGAACGGTTCAGGAAGCCGAAGGAATGATTCAGGAAGCCGAAGGAACGGCTCAGGAAGTCGAAGGAATAATTCAGGAAGCCGAAGGAACGATTCAGGAAGTTTGAAGGACGACTAACTAACCGCATTTTGCCTTATCCGGCGCGTGTTTTGAGGAAGAGAAGATGAGTAAGCAGGAAGAGACGATGATTGTAGCTTTTCAGGGGGAACCGGGGGCGTATTCGGAGCAGGCAGTGCATGAACATTGTGGGGCGGAGACACGGACACGGCCGTGCCGCACATTCACCGAAATTTTTGAGAGCATTCACAATGGCGAAGCCACCCATGGCATGTTGCCGGTGGAAAATTCGTTGGCGGGTATGATTGCCCCGGCCTATGATTTGCTCATTGACCACGATTTGCGGGTGCAGGCGGAAGTGATTGTGAAGGTGGAACATTACCTGATGGCCCCCGCCGGAATGCAGTTGAAAGATGTCAAACGGGCCATCTCCCACCCGCAGGCGTTGGCGCAATGTGAACAAAGTCTGCGGCGGCTGCACATTCAGCCGGTGGAGCATTATGACACGGCCGGAGCGGCCCGCGATCTGGCGGCCAGTCCGCAACCGGGCACGGCGGCCATTGCCAGCAAACTGGCGGCAGAAACGTACAATCTGGAAGTGCTGGCGCAGCACATTGAAGACCAGCCGTTTAACTACACCCGCTTCTTTTTACTGGGCAAAACAGACCCGCCGCGCCAGGACCCCAGCAAAACTTCGATCATTTTTACCACGCGCCACACCCCTGGAGCGCTCCATTCCATTTTGGGTGAACTGGCCGACCGGGGCATCAACCTGACGAAGATTGAGTCTCGGCCGCGCCGCAATCGTCCCTGGCATTATCGTTTTTTTGTGGATTTTGAGGGGCACGAGAGTGATGAGAATGTGAAGGTAGCCATGCTTGGCATCCTCAAACATTCCTCGTTTTTGCAGGTGTTGGGCAGTTACCCCATGGCCAAGATCAACGGCAATTGACAATTGTCAATTATCAATGGGTTGGAGGCGGATGGCGTCGCTGGTTGTGCCGTCGGGGAGAGTGGCTTGCAGGCGACGGCCGTTTTCCGCCAGATAAATGCCCACTTCCAATGGATAAGTTCCAGGGGGGGCGGTTTCCGGCAAGACAATCTGATAACTGTCAATCACAATTTCGCCCACCTGCCAGCGCGTAGTGGGGTATTGGCCTTGTTGCGGCATCACATCTTGCTGCCAGGCGCAGGGGTTACACGTGCCATCCGGCTGTAACAAATGGACAAAGATGGTGTAATCATCCCTCGGAAGTTGGGCTGCCTGCCAGACGAGGGTGAGGGTGTAGACGCCCGGCTCATCCGTGGCGTTCAGGCTGTAACCGAGCAGGGAGATTTCGTCACCAAAAATGGCGTTGACATCATTTTCAAATGGGGGTGGCGCGAAAAGACGCTGTGTTGCATTGACGGCAAGTAAGCCCAGGTCAACTCCTTTGAGTTTCTCCCCGTTTTCATTAAAAAACCTGGCAATCAGTTGATACGCTCCAGCCGGTATATCAGCGGGAATAGACAGAATCTGGCGGTCTATGATGAATTGAGGTGGCTGCCATTCGCTGAAAGGGTAACGGCCGTAAGCAGGCTGAGTCTCCAAAATGATGTATTCTGTGCCAGATGAAGGATGTCTGAGGATAAATTGGGTTGTGGTTGGGGCAACTGCTCTGGTGGCTAGCCACCATAACGCCAGCCCATACGGTTCGCCGGTTGCGGTTTCGTCAGCGCCTCGTTCATACCCTAATAGCCGAAGATTTGGCCGTATTTCTTGTTCCGACACATGGGGTGGTTGGGGTATTTCATTCGGGAGGCCAGCTACCTGAACAACTACGTTGTCAATGAGATAAGCGCTGCCAGCGTAACGGCCGTTGGCATCCAATCGGGGCAGCAATTCTCCGGTTGATCCGGAAAACAACCCCACACGCAGCCGGTAACGATCTGGCGGTGCACCTGCTGGAATGGGCACATCTACTCGTTGCACAATAATCTCGTCTGGCGACCACTGACTTGCCGGATAAGCAAAAGTTTCTATCTGGCTCCAGCGGTGCCCTTGCCTATCTTCCAGATGTACAAATGGGGAGAAATCACCCATCTGCAATTGGTTGATCTGCCAATAAAGGGTGAGTGGCAGGGTGCTGTCGGGTGAGCCATTGCCTAAATCATAGCCAAGCAGGGTGATGCTGCCACCAAAATTGGCGCCCACCAGATGGCTGATGATGAGTGGAGGGGTAGTGGTTAACTCATAAGCTTCATACGCCGGGCTGCCATCGGGGGCCAGACTGGACGGTAACGGCGTGGCCTGGGCAAAGTAAGGCGCGGCCCAGGTCGGTAAGGGGCTGTTATGGGGGAAGATGTAGACGGCCGTTTGTCCCGGCGGAAATACCACGGCCTGGCTTTGCGGTAGCCACTTCACCTGCCCGTACTTCTCGCTCAGATAGGCTAATGTTGGATGCTGGTAATGTTCGGCAGCCACATACAGTTGTTTGCCGGTGGTATCCAGATCATTCAGGAAACTGGCGGCGGCGGCCAGGTCGCCATCCGTCTCAAAAAAAACGTCGCCCCTCATGCCCCACTGCTGGAAATAGAGCCGGTCTACGTGTAAGCTGCCGACCATGAGTACCAGGGTGGCGATGACGATCGCGGCGGTGGTAGGCTGCGGCCGGCCAAAACGGGCCTGCACATCATTAAGCAGTGTCATCAGGCCGATGGCTGGCAAGTAAAAGATGAAGGGGATAAGGCCAAAGGAGCGGATGTTGCTTGGAACAATTTCATTTACGGCCAGGGCAGTGGGCAAAATCATCACCAGCGGCGCCAGGATAAGCAGCAATGCCGCGCCACGTTGCCAATCGGTTGTTGTTTTGCGCCAGCGTATGAGCAGTGTACCCCAACCGACCAGCAGCAGGCCGCCCCAGAACCAGCCGAACAACGGCCGTCCGGGTAAATTGAAGCGCATATAAGGATCGCCCTGCAAAAAAAACATCCCCAGTGATTTGAGGTAGCTTTGGGGAATAGTAAGGCCACTGCCATCGGGGGCGACCTGGGAAATCCGCACCCAAAAAGCATCCGGGTGCAGGCGGAAATAGTTGAGCAGGGGCAGGGTGATGACAAAGGCGACGAGAAGAGTAACGGCCGTTTGCCGCCATCGTAATTGCCAGTTCGTGCGGCTAAACAAGAGGGGCAATAAAGCCACCAGCAACAGTAGCGGAAATAGACGCACGGCGAGATAAGTGTAAGCCGACAACCCCAAAAAAATACCGGCAAACATACACCAGCCCCAATGATTCAAGCGATAACCCCGCCACAACGCCGCGATTGTCAGGGCTTGCAACAATGGTTGCGTGTTCACGCGGAACCCCAATCGGCTAAAGAGCAGAAACCAGAAACTTACAGTTAATAAGGAAACGGCTAACAAAGCCACACGGCGGTCACGGCTTATCTCCATGCCCAACCAGTAAGTTGTGGCAATAGTAAGCAGGCTGATGTAAACGGCCGTTAAGCGCAGCGAAAACACGGAACTACCTACCAGTCTCGTTATCGCCCCCGCCAGATAAAAAAACAGCACTTCTTTGCCAGTGTAGCTAGAAATAAATACAGGCCGATAACCGTCAAAAGCAATTTGGGCAACTAATGTGCCGTTGGCTGCTTCATCATAATGCAGGCCCGGCAATTGATCGGATAAGTTGGGTATTCGTAATGTGATTGCTGCCATCAGGCAAAGTAGCATGAAAAGGAGGGCGTGATGGTAACGAATATAATGCATATAGGGGATTTTATCTGCCCGGTAATTCTGTGTCGAAGTTATAGCATACGTGGCAGAGTTATTGTGATTTATTTCACGTGCGTAGGTTTTGCGTTGGTTTGGCGTAGGGGCGGCGTACAGCCAGGCGTATATAAGACGTATAAAATCCAGGGTGAAGGGTAAAAAATCTCTTCTTCTTCTCCTCCTTTTAACGAGAGTCAGGTTTCGGCGTTCCTGACTCTCACCAACGAAAAGGGGCCGGCAAATCAGCCGGCCCCTTTTGCTTTATTGGTTCGCGCGGCCGCGCTTACTCTTCCTGCCCCGCGCCGTTCGTGCCGTGAGATGTGGTTTCGATGATTTCGATGATCTCAATTGCCTCTGCCGATTCAACGACTTCGACAACTTCAACGATTTCGTCCCCGGCGGGTTCGCCGTTCATCTCGCCCGGGGCTTCGCCCGCGTACGTCGCATTTTCA
>CAYXUZ010000005.1:38043-71983 GCA_964467705.1 uncultured Ardenticatenaceae bacterium
TATTTGCCTGCGGCGTCTAAATTCTCCATAGTCTGAAGATTCTTATACCCTAACAGATGAAGCAAGGGTAAAGGCATCACCACTAGACTAAACTCCTATTTTCGACAAGTCTCAAGTCAATTAACCTACAGGGTGGGACGGGGTGCATCCCCACTGTGAAGAAGTACAGTAACTAACAATCCTGGCTTGTAATTGTATTGTGATTCACCCATAAAAATATGTCAATTTGCACATATGCAAATGCGGTTACACAGACTTACCATAGGAAAAGCGCCAGATGAATTTTGGGTTGTGGTTGAATGATGGAGCAAGAGATGAAGTCAAAAAATAATCTATATAGTGAGTTGGGGCAGATGGGATATATATCCCCTGAAGCATACAGTACAGCCTGGGTGGCCATGGTGCCTGACAAGACAGATTTGGGTTGTCCCGCATGGCCTGAGGCATTGCACTATCTGCGTAAGCACCAATTGCCAGATGGCGGTTGGGGGGAGCCGTCTGTCTATTTTGCCCATGAACGTCTTATTTCTACCCTGGCCTCTATACTGGCTTTGTCTACCTGGAATGAGCCTTCTGATGCTGACTATATTTCGCGTGGCATTGAGGCAGTCTGCCAGTATGCCCAGCAGTTACCATTGGAATCGGAAGCGCCCATCGGGTTTGAGTTACTTTTGCCGGGTTTGCTTTCTAAATTGGAGGCTTTCAACCTAAATCTGCCCTCCACACTCTGGTCGGAGGAACTTAAGCAAATTACCGCCCGGAAAATGGCATTGATCGGTAAATTGGAGATTGATTATTCACAACCGCGAACTTGGTGGTTCAGTATGGAGATGCTGCCAGAAAGTCGGCTGGCGGAAGTAGATGATCGTATCTTGGATAGGTATGGGTCTATTGCTACTGCAACTGCAACAACAGCTGCTTATTTACGTGCTTTGCGTCTGCACGGCCGTGACTCTGAACAGGCAGCCGCTTTTCTAAACCATGTGTTAAAACTCGGTAATGGTGGCGTCGGATTTTGTTGGCCTGTTGAAGTCTTTGAACTGACCTGGGTATTAGATAGTTTTCGCCGGGCCGGGTTTTCCCCAACAGATCGCGAGATAATGCCGCTAATAAAACAACTGGCCCACATTTATGAATCAGCACCTGCCGGATTATCCTGGAGTCAGTCATTTCCAGTTAATGACAGTGATAATACGGCCACCGGCTATGCTGTGTTACGATGGGCCGGATTAAAACCGTCAGAAAAGCCATTGCTTAATTTTTGGGACACAAACTACTTTTTTACTTACCTGGATGAGCGTTCGCCTTCTGTATCTGCTAATGTCCATGCCCTGATGGCGCTTCGCTACAATCTGGCCAGCCACGAACATAAACAGTTAGCCATTCGGGTTACGCAATGGTTGCGGGAGCAGTTGAATCGCCATAGTCAGTTCAATGATAAATGGCATATTTCACCGTTGTATGTCACTTCGCGGGCCATTTCTTCACTGGCAGGCTGGGATGATGAGTTGGCTCAATGGTGTGTGGACTATATTCTTGAGCGTCAGGACGGTACCGGTGGCTGGGGGAGTGGTAAGCAACCCAGCGTTGAAGAAACAAGTTTTGCTGTCTTAGGGCTAATTGCAGCTGCACAAGCTGGGTTAGCAATAGATGCAATGTCATTAAGATCTGCTGGTCAGTTTCTTAACCAGAAGAACACACAGCGCCCTTCAGAGCGTTTATGGATTGGTAAAACCTTATATCAGCCCGTTGGCGTTGCTATGGGCACGGTATTTGCTGCTCAGGCGGCCCTGGCGAGATACCAGGCTTACACCTGGTCGCAATCTCTTTCAACACTCCCATCACCTTTGCATTTGTAACTGGCTGAATTCCTGATTCCGAACAAGCTAGATGATAGAAAACAGCCCTCCTTTTTGATTATTAAGGAGGGCTGTTTTTCGTTGATTTTATATTGGCTGTGGCTGTTTTTGATCGTGCCACCTTTAGTAAAACTGTCAGATTATGCCCTTTGCCAGCATAGATGTCTGAGCTTGAGCGTTCTGGTTTTTATCGGCGCTGAAGTCCCGCACCGTAAAATGCAATATCAAGTTGGTCAGCTACGGTGACAGGAACTATCACGCCAGGTAGGATTTCGTTATCCAACGAGAATTCAAATCCCAGTGGGTCTGGCGGGCGCAATAAGGTTGTCTGTGTAACAATTGCCTGATTGGCACCCTGACTCACTTTGATGATTGCTGTCTCCTGCGAAAGGACAATTTCGATAGTGTGCCAGGTTGTGGCATCTAACCAGGCCGGCAAAGGCACAAGCTGAAGTAGACCGGCGCCAGTGGCAAAATCAAAATCTTGCGCGACAATGGCAAAGTAACCACCAAAGACGCTGCTTCGAGTCACACCTACGGCCGTTATCAGATTACCACTATCAAACGGCGCGTTCCACAAAAACACATTCTCCGATAGTCCAGGCGGGGGTGTGGCTTCAGCAAAACGCTGCGTATACATCACCACCACATTATTTGTTTCTGTTGGCTGCCAGCAAAACACACGCTGGTCAGGAGGTAAAGAAGTATCTATCTCTGTAATACGACTGGAGGAAAGTTCACCATTAAACGGAAAGGGATCCATTCGTAGTGATAAATAAGGCTTATGCCCTTCTTGATTGAAAGCATAGGAACCGCCAGGAGCCGTTACCTCGAAGTTAAACCCCTTTGCCTGCACCTGGCTTTCATTAACAAAACGAGAAATTACCCTTTTGGTCGAGCAGGGTACTTGCGATTGATAAGCAGGGGCAAAGGCCAGATCGGTTGTGGATTTGGATTCCAACGTGGCTGGTTGTTCTAGCGCATAGACAGCATTCTGATTAATGAGCAAAATGCTAGATAGACCTAAAATAAGAAGTACAAGAGCAGTTAAATTTTTCTTCATCGTTTATCTCCCCAATCAAATTTTGTAAGATTGTCCTCATTATTATTTGAAATTCTGTCTGAATAAATGACGAAACGTGTTGTTAATGCCATAAACCTATAGGAGATCAGTCCTGAAATGTGGGATTGATTGCTTTTTGGTGGGCAATTTGATTCGTCAGATGACCTGGATCGTACCACACTGCTTTATAATGATTTGGGCCATGTTTTACCGTGTTATGTGGAGAGGAAGTACGTAATGGATGGACAAAACCATATACCCAGTTTAGATGAATTTTTATTATGGCCGACCGAGGCTGTTGCTCAAGTGACGCCCCAGAGTGTAATTTTTGCTTCTGGGGGTACCAGACGAGCAGCAGCTTTAGCCGGAATTGAATTTGGAGATCAGTTTGCCCGGTGGAATCGTGAGCAGATGTTAGCTGCCTGTGAACTATTCTTTAGACAAGGTGTAAAGCATCTGATTATGCCTATGGGTAGTCCAAAGATGTTTGCTGAAGGCGGCTTGTATGGTGAAAGATTAGTGCAATGGTTGATATGGGGATTAGCCGGCGAAGAATCAATAGTCTGCTACCAGCAGGCCAACTGGCAGGTAAGAATTGTTGTAGCCGGTATGCCGATTCCGATGTTAAGGGATGCGGCGGATGCTGTTATGGCAAAAACAAGAGGGGCTGATGGCCCTTATTTGTGGTTTGTTATTACGCCTGATTTTAACCAGATGTGGGAGTGGGTTGGGAAGGCTTTTGCCAGTGGTGTTAGCAGTCGTTTCGAGGCGGTACAAGCGTTGTACGGGTTTGCTATTCCTGCTGCATCGCTGTTGGTTAGTTTTGGTAAACCGCTCATCAGTCTAGATATATTACCCCCTCTTTTGTATGAGGAGGTTCAATGTTATTGGACGCAACAGCCTGGCTATAATTTAGCAGAAGCCTCTTTACGACAGATTCTCTACGATCATGCTTTTCTACGGAGCACCTGGCGAGCGGATAAAACAGGCCGGGCAGAGGAGGCGGTTCTTTACCGTGAGGTTTGGGAGAGGGGGGAAGTCATTGGCCTGGGGCGTAACCTGGGGCCATTCTGGTATCCACTTTCTGGGTAACGGCCGTTGGCAGTACCAACGATAGATTGTTTGATTGTCACTTTATTGACGGCCGTTTCACCCTCAAACGATCAGAGTAAATAATCTGTTGATGGTTGGGACTATATTACTACGATTTTTATCCTGACAATCACGTACCCTTCACCTCACCACCGTTATCTTCTGTTACTATTGCCCGCACTGGTACTATTCTCATCTCGCACGAAATGTCATGTTTGTATATCTTTATATCGTGCAGATAGTCTCACTTATTGGAGAAGAGAAGTTGGGACTAAAAAACATAACTCGGGTTCATAAGCAGCAAGCACAAATCAAACACCCCGTTGCATGTACTTCATAAAAAATTCGCCATATGATGTCTTAGCCTAGACCAGAGGTGATTATGTACGACCGAATAAAGGGATTGTTGGCTCCTCCTGTATTGGAAGATAACACCCGGGCGCTTTCAGCCACATTGTTGAATACAGCTTTATTAACCATGATTGGGGTAACGGTATTGGTACCAATGCTCATTGTCTCGTTTGACCCTACCGGACAAGATAATGGGCTTTCTTTGTTGCTTGGCTGGGCGATGGCGGCCATTATGATTGGCCTGTGGTATGTCATGCGGCGGGGACATATTGAGCTGGTAAGTTATCTGTTTTCCTTTGTCTTTATGACTATCATAACGGCCGTGACCTTCCTCTTTGGTGGCATTCGTAACACCAGCACCGTTGGTTTTGCCCTCGTCATCATCATGGCAATTCTGCTGATCAGAAGACGGCGAGCCTCCTTACTATTCACGGTACTCACAATTATTGTCTTATTGGCTGCTTATCTTGCTGAACAACAAGGGATTATTGAACCACAGCCCCAAAGAGATGTTTCTCCCGTTGATTTCATCATCTACTCCTCTGTTTTTGCGCTTACCGGTTCATTGCTGCAATTTGCCGTGCGCAATCTGAACGATGCCATAGAACGGGCGCGTGCCAGCGAGCAGGTTGCCGCCCAGGCAAATCAGCAATTGCAAGGGTTGAACGCAGAGTTGGAAAGCCGGGTGGCCGCCCGTACACAAGCACTGGTCACCAGTGCTGAAATTGGCCGTACCGTTTCTACTATTTTGGATAAGGAACAATTGGTCACGACCGTAGCTCAAGAAATACGCGATGCTTTCAATTATTACCAGGTTCACCTGTATCTTTTGAACACAACAGGTGACACATTGGAGTTGGCCGCTGGCGCCGGCCACGCTGGCGTGGAATTGGTCAACAAACGCCATCGCGTGTCCATAGAGAAAGGGTTGGTAGGGCGTGCCGCCCGTTCCAATCAGCCCGTATTGGCCCCCGATGTAAGCCAGGTTGATTATTGGCTGCCTAATCCGTTGCTACCGGATACACAATCTGAAATAACAGTGCCGGTAGCTTTAGGCAACAAAGTCTTGGGGGTGCTAGATATACAACAAAACGTGCGTGACGGTTTGGGCCAAAATGATGCTGACCTGCTTTTGTCAATTTCCGGTCAGGTGGCCGTGGCTCTGGAAAATGCACGGCTTCTGGCCGAAGCGCGTGCACAGGCAGAACAGGAAATTCTGATTAACCAGATTAGCCAGCAAATCCAAAGCGCTACCACCATGGAGCAGGCAATGCAAGTGGCTGTGCGGGAAATTGGCCGAGCTGTTAATGCTCCTCAGACACGAGTGCGTCTGGCGACATCCCAAGCGAGTGTGGTTACGCAACCGGGCAACGGCCGTAACCCTCAACCCGAAACCACATCATAAATGTCACTACGTACACCGGCGTATTAGGAAAATCCTCATGACACATGCTGAAAGTAACCCTTCAGATACACAGGTCATTCAGAAACGAGCCTTATTAAAACTGCTCATCTTGTTAGGGGCTAATGTTCTGGTTGTCTTGTTTTATTTTTTTGTTGGCTACCAACAAAGCATCCCGGCTATTGTCACAGTTGCCTGGATATTGACCGGATTTGCCGTACTTGCCCTCGTTGCCATCTTTCTGGTGCTAAAAGGACGGGTGCAACAAGGGGTATGGCTGGTATTTATTGGCATGATGATCATCTGGCCGGTCTCTGTTCTGTTCCTGGCCGGATTTGGCATTGTGTTGGGTCTTAGTTTGCCCATCCTGGTCATTCTGATTACTGACGGCATATTGCCGCCCAGAGGCTTGACCATTGCAACGATAGTGGCTACGGCCGTTGGCGCAACAACGTTATTGATTGATTTGTTTGGTCCAGAAACACGCGCCCAAGTCCCCGCCGCTCTGGAAGCCTTTTTGCCGGGCATTATTATCGCCATCGTCCTTATCTATGGTCTTTTTATTGCCTACAATTTCAAAAATTATAGTATGCGAGCCAAACTCATTACGGCCACCGCCATGGTTGCCGTTGTTTCTGTGGTGGCTGTGACGGTGATTGTAGGTGTGACCACCCGGAATGCTCTGGTAAATCAGGTGGGTGGCAACCTGAACAGTCTGGCCGAGTCGCAGGCATTAGCTCTTGGTGAAGTAATAGCGCGGCAAATTAACATCATGGAAACACTGGCCCTAAACAAGGCTGTCAGTGATGCTGTTGAGGCCCGCAATGCTTTTTATGAAGGTCAGACACCCGAAGAAATTGCTGTCTCCATTTTAGAATTGAGTCGGCAATGGCGCGCGGCCGATTCGACAGATCGACTGGTGTTAAGTGTGCTGAACAATACCACTTCGCAGCAACTGCTCACATTTCAGCAGAACTTTCCTGACCATACGAGCATCTTGCTCACGGATTCCAACGGCGCTCTGGTGGCTGCGTCGCAACGTCCCGACCAATTTGATTACAGTAATGAGGAGTGGTGGCAAAACTCTTTTTCATCTGGTTTTGCGGCCGTACATGTGGGACAACCCTATGTGGCGGATGACCGCAATAAAATCCTGGTAGATATTGCTGTCCCGATACGTACCCTTGGGGAGACGGGCCGCTCACAGGTGTCTGGTGTGTTGTTAACATCCTACAGCCTAAATTCACTGGTACAGATATTGCAGGGAGCTGGTTTTGGGGAGACCGGTCATTTTGATCTCCACTTCCCCAATTTTCGACAAATTGAGGTGCGAGAGAATGGGGAAGCTGAACTCAAATTTATCCCTCCTGCCGAAGCGGATATGGTTGAAAAACTATGGTTCAATAATCTGCCCTTTTTGAACGAAATTTATAACGATGTCCCCAGTTTGTTTAGCCAGGCGCGTGTCAATACATTGGCTTATGAGCCAAAGGTGGAAAGCCTGGACTGGCGGGTGGTGGCTGTGCAAGATGAGGCGGAGGCTTTACAGCCGGTTGAGCAGCAGCAACGCACGAATGTTTTGCTGGGTGTGATGATCGTTTTGCTGGCTTCGGTGACGGCCGCTGTGATCGCGCAGTTATTGGCCCGGCCGATTGTGCGCCTGACCAACACGGCCGTACAGGTGGCCGATGGGGATCTCTCTGCGCGGGCCGAAGTGCCCAGTAATGATGAAATTGGTACGTTGGCTATTACATTTAACCGAATGACCGGCCAGTTGCAGGAGTCCATTGAAGGGTTGGAGCAGCGAGTGGCGGAACGTACCCGCGCCCTGACAGCCAGCGTAGAGGTGAGCCGCAGTCTGTCCACTGTATTAGACCCAGACCTGTTGGTAGTGGAAGTTGTGGAGCAGGTGCGGGCTGCTTTCGGTTACTACTATGTGCAAATTTACCTGTTTGACGAAGAATATAACCGGCTAAATATGGTGGGCGGTACTGGTGAGGCTGGGCAGGTATTGCTGGCACGGGGGCATGCCCTTGCTGCCGGGCAAGGGCTGGTTGGTCGTGCGGCAGCCGCCAACGATCCTATTTTTATCCCTGATGTTGCCCAAGCACCAGAGTGGAAGCCTAATCCATTGCTGCCAGATACAAAGGCCGAAATCGCTGTGCCCATTGCCGTAGGCGAACAGGTGCTTGGTGTGTTGGATGTGCAGCATGATGTTTCGAATGGATTGGTAGCGGAAGATGTGGAAGTGTTGCAATCGGTGGCCTATCAGGTAGCCATAGCTATTCAAAATGCACAATCGTTTGACCGGGCGCGGAAACGGGCCGAACGTGAGGCCATGATTAACGCCATCAATCAGAAAATACAGAGTGCTACCTCAGTAGATGCCGTGTTGCAAGTGGCCGCAGCCGAATTAGGCCATGTATTACAGGAACAAAAGATGCGTGTGCAATTGGTAAATCCGGCTCATGATGGTAATGGTCACGGCCGTAATCGTAGCGATTCTCAACCCGCATAAGGAAAGTAGCGATGCCAGAACGAATCAAAAAACTGTGGTCGCCCCCATTTTTTGAAGACGAGGAGAAGCGCCGGGTCGCTTATATCCTGAATGTTGTGTTGCTTACCATGCTCACGGCCGTTCTGGTTGTGGGTGGTTTTTACCTGATAGTGCAGATTGGCACAGGTGTGCAAACAGTGTTGTCTCTGTTTATACGTCTGGCAGGTGGTTTGCTTTTACTCATGTTTCTCATGCGTCGTGGGTATGTGCGGGCCGCCTCTTTTGGTCTCACGGCGCTCTTCCTATGGTTTGCTTACACCATCCTGCCAACGGAAGAAACGTTCAACAGCCCTACGGTGATTGCGTTTATCTTGCCGATTGTGATGGCTGCGTTGTTACTGGGTGGGCGGGCAGGTGTGCTGACGGCCGTTATCAGCACCATTATTCTGGCATGGATCGGCCGTGACGACTACGATACACCATTCCAACTATTAACCTCGTTGCTGCCCTTCCTTGCTACCATATTTATCGCCGTAGCGTTACTGCTGCGCTTAGCGGCGAACAGCATCACCTCTGCTCTTAATGCGGCCCGGCAAAGCAACGCCGCACTGAAAGAGATTAATGCGGTGATGGAAAACCGGGTCATTGAGCGCACACGTGACCTGGCGTTGGCGGCCGATATTGGTCGGACTTTGACGCAGGTACGGGATGTGGAGCAGGTGTTGGCAGAAGCCGTGCAGAATATCCTCGCCCGTTTTGAGCTTTATTATGTGCAGATTTATTTGATAGACGCAGTGGGGCAAAACCTGGTGTTGCGAGCCGGAACGGGCATGGTCGGCCAGGAGCTACGATCACGAGGACACAGCCTGCCGTTGAACGCTGCTTCCATCAATGGCGCGGCGGTAGTGAACCGGGAAGCGGTCATTGTGGCAAATACGGCCGTTAGCCCCACCTTTCGCCCGAATCCGTTACTGCCTGATACCCGCTCGGAGATGGCCGTGCCCTTGATTACCGGCGAAAAAGTGGTGGGTGTGTTGGATTTGCAGAGCAGCCGACCACATGCTTTGTCTACGGAAAATCTGGGCGCTTTTGAAATCCTGGCCGGTCAGTTAGCTATTGCCATTGAAAATGCCCGCCTGATACGGGATACCAGCCGGGCGCGTGCAGAGTTGGAAAGCCGTATTCAGCAGACCACCCGTACTGATTGGGGACTCTATCTGGATGCAATTCACCGCGGCGAGCGAATTGGTTATTTGTATGATGGCGGCGAATTACGGCCGTTGACAGAGATGACGGACGAAAACGGCCGAAGCCAGAAAGTGCCTATCCAACTGGCCGGTGAAGAGATTGGCGCTATTATCCTGGAAGAGATGGAAGGTGAACTGTCCGCGGCTGATATGGACGTTGTACATGCCGTTGCCCATCAGGTAAGCCAACAACTTGAGAATCTGCGCCTGCTAGAGGAGGCAGAAAGGTATCGTCAGGAGATGGAAGAAGCGACCCATCGCCTCATCCGTGACGGGTGGGCCGCTGAAGGTCTGGTCGTTGAGCAGGTTGCCGGTTTTGTGTATGACCACACGGCCGTGCAGCCGCTCATGGAAGCCCCAGATGTGCCCGCAGATATTACCATCCCCATGACGGTGCAGGGTGAACCTATAGGCCGTTTGGAATTGGTCGGGGTGGCCGACAACTCTGAAATAATGGAACTGACAACGGCCGTGGCCACCCGCCTTAGTGCCCACCTGGAAAACTTACGCTTAACCCGGCAAACGGAACAAGCGCTGGCTGAAGCCAGGCAGCGCACTGGCGAACTAAACATTTTGAATGACATGGGTGTGGCTTTTGCGGCTGCCCGCGAAACTGAAGAAATACTGCTGCTCATCCAGTTATATACCTCTCGGCTTATTGAAACCGTCGAGAACTTCTATATTGCCCTATATGATGAAACATCAAACGAAATTACTATTCATCTGTTTTACAAACCCGGTGAAATTACCCGTTCCGACAAGGTAATAAACGTCATTCGGCGGCGTAGCGGTAATGGCGTATCGGAGTATGTGATGCGCACGCGCAAACCGCTGTTGATCAATGGAGATATGGCAAAGGTAGCTGCGGAGATGGGCTTTGAGGCCATTGGCGCCAGTTCCAAGTCCTGGATGGGTGTACCTTTGGTGATTGGTGAACGGCCGTTGGGCGTGGTTGCCATGCAAAGTTTCACCACGCCCAATCTGTATAACGAGTATCAGTTGGAGTTGTTTACGGCCGTTGCCAGCGCCGCCGCCATTACCCTGGAAAGCCTCCGGTTGTTACAACAGGTACAGTCCCGTGCGCGCCAGGAGCAGATTTTGCGGGAAGTGACAGCACGAGTGTATACGGCCGTAGATGCCGAATCTATCTTGCGCACCGCCGCTCAGGAGATTAACCAACGCCTGGGCCTGGAAACATTTATCTACCTGGAAGGGCAAACTCATCCCGATCTGGTCACCGCTGATGGCGATAATGGTCACAACTAGCCTGACCTTCTTCTCGATTGGAGAATCATAATGACCGAACTGAACCAAATGGACAACCGGCTTTCTACCAGAAAACGAATCGCTCGTTTTTTGGATAGCCTGGCGCGACCATCTGCTTCCATAACCGACCCTGCCGAGCGACAGAGAGTGCGTTTCCTGGCAACCATCATACTGGTAATTGCCGGTTTGACGGCCGTGAACCTGCCTGTTCGTTTTCTTTCTGGCAGCGCCTTTGAAGAACCCCAGGAAACTCTCCTTTATGTAGTGGTCACGCTGGCTCTTTTCAGCGCTTACATGATCAGCCGCACGGCGCATTATCGCTGGGCGCCACTCATTGCCATTGTGGCTCTTACTTCCACCATCTACGTCTCCTTTTTCCTGGCCGATCCACCGTCCCAAACCAGTTTTCTCTTTTTAGTTGTCATTGTCCTGTTTGCCAGCGCCATTTTGTCTAACCGTGACACCTTCTTGTTTGCTGCTGCCAATATCGTCTTTTTGTTGATGGGGCCTTTGTTTTTTCCCACCATGGAATATGCCCTATTGGGCCAGGCTGTTGGTTTACTCATCATTTGCACCACCCTTATTTTGGTTGCTAACCAGCACCGAAATCGCGTAGAGGAAATCCAGCAAGAAAAATTGAAAGCCGCCAATCAGCAGTTACAGATATTTAGCCAATCTTTGGAAGAGCGTGTTCAGGAACGTACCAATGACCTGGTGCTGGCGGCGGAAGTGGGTCAGGCGATTTCCCAAATTCGAGACCTGGATGATCTGTTGCGGCAGGCGGCCACACTCATCCGCGAGCGTTTTGACTTATACCACACACAGATTTACCTGATGGATGAAACAGGCCAATGGTTGCGGCTGCGGGCTGGCACCGGTGCTGTGGCCCAAACATTGTTGGCGCAGGGGCATCGGCTGCCGGTGGATGAACATTCCATCAACGGCCGTGCCGCCGCTCTGGGCAAACCCGTCATAGTGGCTGACACACAAAGTAGCGACTTTTTCCGACCCAACCCGGCGCTGCCCGATACTCGCTCAGAAATGGCCGTCCCCCTCATATCTGGCGACCAGGTTGTTGGTGTGCTGGATATGCAAAGCAGCCAGGTCAACGGTCTGAATGAAGCGGTTTTACCCGCTTTTGAAACCCTCACTGCCCAATTGGCGGTGGCTGTGCAGAATGCAAACCTGCTCATGGAAATGACCGAAACCACCCTCTTCCTTGACTCCATCATCGCCAACATCCCTTTGATCTTATTTGTCAAGGAGGCGACAGATTTGCGCTATGTGCGGGTTAGTAAGGGAATGGAAGAATTGGTTGGGTTGCCGGCGGCGGAAATAGAAGGCAAAAACCACTACGACTTCTTCCCACCGGAAACGGCAGCCAGTTTTGCTGCTCAGGATTATCAGGTTTTGCAGAACAAAAATTTGGTAGAAGTCCCTGAAGAAATCGTAGAGGGGGTAAACGGCGTAGTTGTCTTGCAAACGCTGAAGGCGCCGGTTTTGGGCGCAGACGGTGAACCCAAATATCTTATCGGGTTGTCCACGGATATTACCGAACGTAAGCAAATTCAAGAGCAATTGGCCGAGCGCTTAAAGCAGCTTAACCTGCTGAACGAGATCGGGCGCAAAGCGGAGGAAGTCTCGACGATTGATGAGTTTATGACCTGGACCACCCTGCGTGTGCCGCAAACGATGAGCCACCCAGAAGCCTGCCTGGCTGCCGTGACAATGGGGGGGCAAACTTTTGGGGATGATCGTGCGGTGACACTGCCCCGTCATATAGTGGAAGACCTGACGGTGCGGGGGGAATTGGTTGGCCGTATTCACATTGCCTATAGTGATCCGACACTGAATTTCCGTGATGAAGACAGCGCCCTTATTGGCAGTGTGGGGCAGCGTATTAGCAGCTATATTGAAAATCAACAGTTGTTAGCCCAGCTTCAAGCGCAGGCGGAAAATTTGCAGAAGGTGGCCGAAATCAGCACGGCCGTTGCTGCCAGCCGCAACCCTTACCAATTGGCCCAAGATGTGGCCGACCGAACCTATACTGCTTTTGGTCTTTACCAGACGGCCGTGTTCATTCTGGAAGAAAACGACCTGGTTCTCATTGGTGCAGCCGGTAATTTAGGCATTGCCGCCAGCAGCCAGAGTCCACGCCTGTCACAACATACCCTCAAATCACTGGTTGCCCGTGCGGCCCGCACCGGTCAGGTCATTCTCGTCAATGATGTAGCCACAGAGCCAGACTTTTTGCCTCATTCTCTGCTGCCAGAGACTAAAGCTGAGATAGTGACGCCGCTGCTGGTAGGCGAGCGTGTTTTAGGTGTGCTGGATATCCAATCGAACCGGCGCGATGCATTTACAGCCGAAGACCTCAACATATTTACCACCCTGGCTTCCCAGGTGGCTATCTCCTTGCAAAATGCCCGGCAATACCAGCAAACCCAGCAGGCGTTGGAAGAACTCAGTTCGTTGCAGCGGGTCATTACCGGTGAAAGCTGGCAAGCATTTGCGCGCAGTCGGCAGCGAGTGGTGCAGGGATATATTGCCAATCGCCAGTATGTTCAGCCAATTATGGCGTCTGCCCAGGCAGAAGATGCCGATATAGCGGCGACGGCCGTGCCGCCTGATCTGGGGAATGAAGCGGCACTGGTGATTCCAGTGCAGGTGCGGGGGACGACCATTGGCAAATTGGGTGTGCGAAAAGATGCGGCTACGGCCGTAGCCCCGGAGACGGAGTCATTGTTAACCGCCATTGCCCAACAAGTAGCGGAAGCACTGGAACGCGCCCGCCTGTTTGAAGAGACAGAACTGGCGCGTGCCCAAACCGACCAACTGTATGCCGGTAGTGAACGAGTGGTGCGAGCAACCACTTTGGATGAAATTTTAGAGGCGCTAACTTCCTCAACGGCGTTGCAATGGATGGATCAGGTGGATTTACTTTTCTTTGACCAACCCTGGCATGATGTTCGGCCGCAAACGATGGTAACCTTAGATTTGGTCGGCCTTCAGGCGGCCAACTCTGTCGGGAGCGTCTACTACTTGGCTGACTTCCCATTGACCGATGTTCTGGTAAAAGATGGGCCATTTGTCGTGAACAATGTCCACACCGATACCGAGTTGGATGAGACGATCCATGCTTTTTTGATTGAGCAATTAGAGGTCAGCAGTGTGGTTATCTTCCCGCTGGTGGTGGGGGATCAATGGCTTGGCATGATTATGGCGCGTTCTATTGCCCCACAAGATTTCTCGGAGGCTGATGTTCGCCAGATTGGTAGTCTGGTTGACCAGGCAGCGGCAGTAGCCCAGACCATTCGCCTGATCGAAGAAACGCAGGCCCGCGCACAGCAAGAACAGATTTTGCGGCGGGTGTCGGAACGAGTGTACACGGCCGTAGATGCGGAATCGGTGCTGCGCACGGCCGTGCAAGAAGTGGGTCGAGTGTTAGGTCTGGAAGCCTTTGTCTATCTGGATGAACCGGCGCCAGCCTTGCCGACTACAGCACTGCTTTCAGAAAAAACAACCAATGGCGCTGCGGGTAACAACCGTTAGTACACAATTCCTGCTGTGGCCGGTTCCTGACCGGGCCACCTCTGGTAACGTATGATGACTGGACTGAACCAACAACCGGAAAATGAAACCTCTGAACAGGTAAAACGGGCCAATCGAGCCTATCGTTTACTGATAGGCATGGCTATTGCCATTGCCCTGGCTGCCGGCGCTATCTTTTTCCGCCAACTTTTTGATGGAGACGAGGATTACAGCGACCTGATAGAGCCGGGCCTGGGCCTCATTGCGGCGTTGGCTATTTATGCTGGGGCAGTTTTAGCCAAAAGAGGCCGTGTCACCGCCGGCATTGTCTTGGTGGCAACCATTCTGTTTGGCTTTGACCTATTTCTCATTTCCCGCCTCACGGACATTGGGTTGCCGCTGACCATTACGTTCACATTCCTCCTGGTGCTGATTGCCAGCCAGACGTTGCCCCAGCGAAGGGTAGCCTGGGGGGTCGTATTAACCTTTCTTATTGGTGCGGGCCTGATTATTGCAGACCTTTTCTGGCCCGTTGAACGTGGGGGCATTTCGGCTGCCGACCTGCGTATTGTTTACATTACGGCCGTCATTCTCTTTACCCTTACTTTTGCCGTTACCATCCGTCAGTTCCCCACCTACTCGCTGCGCACAAAACTCATGTCTGCGGCCGTGACATTGGTCATCATTACCGTGATATTGACCACTGTCGTCGTAAACAACATCACCCGCCGTAACCTGACCGAGCAGTTGAACGAACAGTTCCATACCCTCAGTGCTTCACAGGCGTCCGCAGTAAGTGAATTATTGGGTCGGGAAGTCAGCGTTTTGCAGGCTTTCAGCCTGGATAGTGGCCTGATCAGCCTCATCCGCACGAACAATCGGGAATACCTGGGAACTGAAGAGCAGATTGCCGAAACAATTGACCAACTCAATTTGGAATGGCTTACTACCCCTGAAGGTGGTGGCATCATCAACCGGTTCAGTAATAATGCCACATCCGGTATTTTGCGTAATTATCAATATAACTTTCCGCAAAATGCGGATATGCTGGTTACAAACAGTTATGGCGCTTTGGTAGGCGCTACATCGCCTACCGATAAGTTTGACCAAAGTGAGGAAGCGTGGTGGCAGACAGCCTACAACCACGGACAAGGGGCCATGTACATTGGTTTGCCGGAGCAAAACCCCACAACAGGTACGGTGGGGATTCCCATTGCCATTCCCATCTATTCGGGTATTGAGGTTGTGGGCATCTTGCGTACAACCCTGGCGTTAACGCAACTGCGTGAACTGCTGGCCGAGGCCGGTGATTTGGGCGAGACCGTTCACAGTGATATGTTGTTTAGCGATCTGACATTGCATGATGATGATGCACATGAAGCAGACGAGATCCACTTGGCCCCAATTGAGATTGATCCGGCCATATTAGCTGCCCTGCGAGATAGCCAGATACCCAATATCGTCGGTCAGGTTGAGGGGGTATCCAGTCTGATTCATGAAGCGCCCATCTCGACGTTTGGACATATACCGGCCATTGATGCATTGGGGTGGTCTATTCTCATTCACCAACCTGAACAGGATGCACTGGCAGCGGTGACCGCACAGGAACGGGTGAGTATTGTGCTGGCGCTGACGGCCGTAGCCGTTGGCAGCTTGCTGGCGGCCTATTTTGCCCGCTTGTTTACCGGCCCGGTAAACCGGCTGACGGACACGGCCGTGCTCATTGCTGCCGGTGACTTGAACCGCCAGGCGTCCGTGGAAACGCAGGACGAAATTGGCGTTCTGGCCCAGGCATTTAACAACATGACGGGACAGTTGCGTGCCTTCATTGGCACCCTGGAAAGTCGCGTGGCCGACCGCACCCAGGCATTAGCTACCAGCACGGAAGTCAGCCGCCGCCTCTCTACTATCCTCGACTTGGATGAACTGCTGACGGAAGTGGTCAACCAGACCCGCGACGCCTTTCATTATTACCATGCCCAGATTTATCTGTTTGACGCTTCCAAACTTTACCTGTTGATGGCCGGTGGCACAGGGGAGGCCGGGCAGCAGATGTTGGCTGCCGGGCATAAACTGCGGCTTAGTCAGGGGATTGTGGGGCGAGCAGCAGCCACTAACCAGGTAGTATTGATCCCTGATGTTTCACAGGATGACCGCTGGCTGCCTAACCCATTGCTGCCAGATACACGCGCCGAGGTGGCTATTCCTATCACCTTAGGTGATGAAGTGTTAGGCGTGCTGGATGTGCAGCACAATGTGGCAAATGGGTTGAATGAAGAAAGCGTGGCCTTGCTGCAATCTATTGCCAACCAGGTAGCTGTGGCTATTCAGAATGCGCAGCAGGTGGAGCAAACCAATATTCAATATGATATTGCTTCTGAATTGACGCAGGCCGGCCAGCCGGAACAGATTCTTGAAGCAGCCAGCAGTTACGGCCGTCGCCTGGGCGCAACGTCAGCGCAACTCCTTTTCTTTGAAAACGATGAAAAGGAACGTCCGGAGTGGGCAGTAGTGCAGGCTGCCTGGCATACCAGCGAAGGGGGCATCCCCATTGGTACGCGCTATTACTTGCCTGATTTTGGTTTTGCCTCTTTGTGGCTCTCCTCGCCAGAACGGCCGTTACTCATTGCCGATACCTCTACCCATGAAGCCATCAGCCCGGAACTACGTAAACTGCACACCCAGATCAAGATCTTGGCGACGGCCGTGTTGCCATTGTACGCCCAAGGTCGCTGGGCCGGTTTGATCATCTTCAACTGGAATACCCCGCATTCCTTTACCAGCCGCGATGAACGCATCTTCACCAATCTGGCGAAGCAAGCATTCTCCGTGGTAGAAGCGGTGCAGGCAACCCAACGCATTCAGGCCGCTTTGCATGAAGCCGAACAACTTTACCAGGTCAGCCAGCGTCTGAGCCAGGCTACCAATCTGGAAGAGTCTCTGGTCGCTGCTATGCAAACGGCTATTGACAGCGGGGCTTCCGGAGCCACACTGCTTACCTTCGATCTGGATCAAAATGAGCAGCCAATATGGTCGGAAATTGTGGCCACGTGGTCGAGCACAAATTCGTTCCAGACGCCCTTACATACCCGTTTCTACCTGCCAGATTTCCCCATGTCCAAATTGTGGCTGGCCGATGCCGAGAATCCGCTGTTCCTGAGCGATATTGAAGTAGACGACCGTGTGGACCCCATTGCTAAAATGCTGTTTAAGCAGGGCGGCGCCATAGCTACCATTATTATGCCATTGGTTGTTGTGGGTCGCTGGGTGGGTTTGGTGGTTATTAACTGGGGGATGCAGCAAGAATTTACCCCCCAGCAAAAACGTGTCTACCGGGCCATTATGGGGCAATTAGCGACGGTGGTTGACCGCACCCGCCAGTTTGAACGTGGTGAACTCCTCTCATCCATCGTGGAAAACCACCCGGATCTCATTGGTGTGGGTACATTAGAGGGAAAGGCGCTCTATATAAACCCCTCTGGTCTCAAGTTGATGGGCTATTCCCCGGACTATGATGTGACGCAAATAGATGCCATCACGGCCTTTTCACCTGAAGATGCCCAAAAGCTGATTCAAGAAGGCATTCCGGCGGCCATGACCAGTGGCGGTTGGGCAGCCGAGGCTGACCTGATAACGGCCAGTGGTGACACCATTCCCGTCGAGCAGACCATCGGTATTAACTACGACGTGGATGGCCATGCCACCAGCTTTAGCATGACCATGCGGGATATTTCGGAGCGCAAAGCAGCCGAAGAGACAATTCGCACCAGTGAGCAGTTGGCCCGCGGTTTCCAGGAAAAGTTGGCTATTTTGCAGGAAGTTACCACAGAATTATCTCGCCTGGAGACATTGCCTGACTTGTTCCAGCAGGCAATTGTGATGGGGCATACCCGGTTGGGTTTTGACCGCTTAGGTCTTTGGACGTTTGATGAAGACCTGTTGACGATGCGGGGCACCTTTGGTACTGACAAAGAAGGCAACCTGATAGACGAAACCCATTTGTCTCATCCTATGTCTTCCTATAAAGAGTGGTTTGAGAACATTCTAAATTCGCGGGAACGCCGCATTATTAATGAGCGCACCGATTTGTATCAAGATTATGACGTAGCGGGGCAGGGGTGGCATGTGACGGCGCTGTTGATGCAAGAGGATCGGCCCTTGGGTTATATAGCGGTGGACAATTTGTTAAACCAACGGCCGTTGCAACCCTATGAACCGGACTTGATCTCCCTCTTTGCCAATGCGTTGGGCAGTCTGATAGCCAATAAACAGGTGCAGCAGGCAGTTAGCAAGCAGGCCCAGGAACTGCAAACAGTAGCTGACCTGAGCCGCATTGCGACCACCATTCTGGATGTGCCGGAACTATTGCAGCAAGTGGCTGACCTGACCAAAGAACGGTTCAATCTGTATCATGCGCATGTTTACCTGATGAGCCAGGATGAACAACATCTGTTGCTAATGGCCGGGGCTGGCGAGGTCGGACGCCAGATGGCTGCCGAAGGGCGGCAAATTCCTCTGCGGCAAAAGCAATCATTGGTGGCGCGAGCAGCCCGCTTGCGCCAGGGTATCATTACCAATGATGTGCGTGCTGACGCCGGTTTCCTGCCTCATCCCCTGCTGCCAGATACCCGGTCTGAACTGGCGACGCCGTTGATCACGGGTGATCAGGTGTTGGGTGTGTTGGATATTCAGGCCAGTGAGGCCAATTATTTCACAGAAACAGATCTTAACATTCAGGCAACGCTGGCGGCGCAGATCGCCACAGCCATCCAAAATGCCCGGCAGTACCAACGTACCCAAGAGGCTTTGGATGAGCTAACCCGGATGCAGCAAATGTTAATCCGGGAAGGGTGGGAGTCTTTCCTGACCAGTCGGGAAACAGATCTGCAAGGTTATGTTTATGATCAGCGGGAGCTGCAACCAATTAAGCGGAATGGCGCTGCTGACACGGCCGTTGCCCTGGATACAACTCTGGAACCTATGGCTGCGCCGACGGCCGTGCGCGCTCCGCTTACCGTGCGCGGGGCGACCATTGGCGTCTTGGGTGTGCGTGACCCCGCCGGTAAACCGGTGTCGGCCGATAAACAGCAGTTGCTCACCTCCATTTCACAGCAAGTGGCGGAAGCGTTGGAACGTGCTCGTCTCTTTGAAGAATCGGAAATGAGCCGACAACAGCTAGATGCCCGTGCCAGACAGTTGGCTGCCATTAACCGGGTGGCAACGGCCGTAGCTCAACAGCTACAACCTGAACAGCTATTGGAAGCCGTTTATAAAGAAATCCGGCAGGTGATCAATGCCGATAGTTTCTATGTGGGCTTTTATCACGAGGATACCAACACTCTGGAGATAAGCGTCAACTATGAAGGCGGCAAAAGTATGCCGCCCACCACTGTTCAGATAACGCCGACTAGCCAATCCTACCGGGTGATACAAAGTGGCGAAAGAGCGTTGGTCAACCTCACCCCAGAGCAAGTACAGGAAATACAACGGCAAATTAAAGAGAACACGGCCGTGACCATTTTGGGCGACCTGGAGAAACCTCCTACGGCTACCCAACTGTTTGTGCCTCTGCAAACAGGCCACCGCGTAACCGGCATCCTGTCTGTACAAAGTTACGCATTTAATGCCTATTCTGAGGACGACCTCGATTTGCTGACCGGCATCGCCTCTTATGTTTCCGTAGGTCTGGAGAACAGTCGCCTCTTCACCCAAACCCAGGAAAGAGCCGAAGAACTGGCCCTCATCAACGAAGTGGCTCAGGTCGTTTCCCAGCACCTGGACATCGAACTGGTGCTGAGTACTGTGTACGAGCGTGTCAGCCAGGTAATGAGCGCCGACGCCTTCTCCGTCAGCCGCTATGATGCCCCCGCCAATATTGTGGATTATTTGTTCATCTACGATAGCGGCCAACGGCATCAGCAGCCCCCATCTCCATTACGCCAGGATAGCATGTCTTACCAAGTCATTACCTCTGGTTTGCCGGTACTGCGAAACTACACAACCGAAGAACACGCGGCCTTGCAATCCTCGTCGCCCACTGTGGGCTTAGCCAAGCTACCCCCCTCCATTATTTTCGCCCCATTGATGATCGGTGGGCAGGCCAGCGGTGTTATCTCTGTGCAAAGCTATGAATTCAATGCCTATACTGAGAACGATTTGAATCTGCTGATGGGTATTGCCAACCACATGGCTGTTGCTCTGGAAAATGCTCGCCTGTTTGCTGAAACTCAGCAAGCGCTGGCCGAAACCCAAAGACGCACTGAAGAACTGGCCATCATTAACCGCATTGTTAGCCAACTTGGTTCCATATTGGATATTCAGCAGGCCATGGAAGTGGTGGCGCAAGGGCTGGTAGACGGTGTTGGTGTAGACCAGGCGCGCATTGCCCTGTTTGATACAGCCAAAGAGAACTTGATTATCGTCGCTGAAGTCTATGACAAGGAAAAAAATCAGAGTGCGTTGGGTCTGCAAATTCCAGTGGCCGGTAACGAATTAACACTTGAGGTCATGCGTACCCGGCAGGGCATTGTGGCGGCAGATGTGGACAATAATCCGCTCACCGCGCCAGTGCGCGATATGCTTAAAGCACAGGGGGTTAAGGAATTGGCAGTGCTGCCAATGCTGGTGGGTAATGAGGTCATCGGCACAGTAGGCATGGACTTGCTGGTCGAGGGCAAGACCATGACCGACGATATGAAGCGTCTGGCGGAAACGATCATCTTCCAGGCGGCCGCGGCCATTCAAAATGCCCGCCTGTTTAGCCAGACAGAAGCAGCACTGCAAGAAGTTCAAACCTTGTTTGGCATCAGTGCCCGGCTGAATGCAGCGACAACGCTGGATGAGGCGGTAGCAGCGGCCGCAGCACCGGCATTAGCGGCCGGCGCCCTTTCCGGAACGCTCTTTAAGTTTGAACTGGATGCGAATGGTGAACCAGTTATGATTGAACTGGTAGCTACCACGGCAGTCGCTCCTGTTATTCCCGTGGGCACTCGTTTTAAGTTGGAAGAAATGCCATTTGCTCAATTGAGATTGGCTACGGGTGATGGGGTGCTGTTGGTGGAAGATGTGGCTCAAGATGAGCGGCTGGATGTGACGTTTAGGCGCAATCTGGAGCAGACTGGTACCAGGGCATGTGTTTTTATGACACTGGCTGTAGGTAATCGTCAGTTGGGTAGCATTCTTATTCGTTGGAATGAAAGGCATCAGTTTACGGAAGCGGATAAACGTCTGTACCTTTCTATTGCTTCGCAAACAGCTTCGGTGGTAGATAGTATTTTGTTGCTGGATGAGGTGCAAAGCCGGGCGACGGAGTTGCAAGAAACGACGAGTTTCCTGGATTCGGTCATTGAAAACTTGCCCGTTATGCTGTTTGTGAAAGATGCGGAAGATTTGCGGTTTGTGCGCTGGAACAAGACGGGGTCTGATATTACCGGTTATCCGCAAGAGGCGTTTATTGGTAAGAATGATCATGACTTTTTTGCTCCAGAAGAGGCGGATTATTATACGGCGAAAGATAGAGAAGTCTTGGAGAGTGGGGTTGCTGTAGATATCCCCGACGAACCGATTCGTACGATGCACCAGGGTACACGGACGTTGCACACGCGCAAGGTGCCCATTTTGGATGCGGAAGGCAGACCGAAGTATTTGTTGGGTATCTCGGAAGATATTACGGAGCGACGACAGTTTGAAGAGGCGCTGGCCAAGCGGGCGCTGGAACTGCAAATGGTGGCGGAAATCAGCACGGCCGTTGCCTCCACCCTGGATGCCTCGCGCTTGCTGCAAGATGTGGTAGACCTGACACGCGATAACTTTGATCTGTACCATGCCCATATCTATCTGCTGAATCAGGAGCAAAATACGTTAGTGCTGGCGGCTGGTGCTGGCAAAGCCGGCGCCGAAATGGTAGCCGCCGGGCATAACATTCCGCTGGATAGTGAACGTTCGCTGGTGGTGCGGGCCGTCCGTAGCCGCCAGGGCGTCATTGCCAACGATGTGCAGGCGGATGAAGGCTTTTTACCCAACCCGTTATTGCCTGATACCCGTTCCGAGATGGCCGTGCCGCTCATGTCGGGTAATCAGGTGATTGGGGTGTTGGATGTGCAGTCAGATCAGGTCAATCACTTCACCACACAAGATATCAACATTCAATCTACGCTGGCCTCACAGGTAGCCACGGCGCTGCAAAATGCCCGCCTGTTTAACCAGACTGAGCAGCGCGCCGCCGAATTAGCCACCATTAACGCCATTAACGAGGTGGCCAGTTCACAGCTTGACCTGGCTACCTTGGTAAATGATGTAGGTATGCGCCTGTTGGATACGTTTGCGGCTCATGCGGTGCATCTCTCGCTTTATGATGAAGCCAGCAATATGCTGAGTTTCCCGTTTTTCTATGCGCGAGATGAAGGGAATGTGATTGTGCCGGATCGCCTGGCGGATGATAAGGGCGGTTTTTCGGCACAAATTGTGCGCAGCCGCCAACCGCTTTTGGTGCAATTGTCTTCTGCTGAAGATGCGAAGGATCGTGGCGCCAATTTGTCTGGCGGCGGCCGTATAACGGATAGTTTCCTGGGTGTGCCCATGATTTTGGGTAATCGGGTGGTGGGGGTGATTGGCCTTAGCTCTTATCGGGAAGTGCGGGTTTACAATGAAAGCGATCTCAATCTGCTAATGACCTTGGCCGGTACGATTGGCGTGGCGATTCAAAATGCGCAGCAGTATGAAATGACGCGCCGCCGGGCGGAACGGGAACGGGTGGTGAATGAGATCACGCAGAAGATTCAAAGCTCGCTTAGCGTGGAAAGTGCATTGCAAACGGCCGTTAAAGAACTTGGCCATGCATTGGGCGCAAAATTTGCCCAGGTTGAACTCGATTTAGGTGGCGATCCATCCCATCAGGCAGCGAATGGCGGCAATGGCTCGCGGCGGAAAACTCGTTAGGAGTGAATGTAATGGCAACATTAGAGAAGCCAAACGATTCAGGGCAGATGGTGCTGGAAGAACAGAATGCACTGCTGGCGCACCATGTGGCTATTTTTCGACCAATGCTGGAGATTTCCCCTGATCCCTCGGTCATTTATGACTCTGTGGGGCAGGTGGTATATGTGAACGCGGCATTTACCCATGCCTTTGGTTGGGAAATGGAGGAGTTGGTAGGACATCGTCTGGACTTTGTACCGGAAGAATTGAAAGAGGAGACATCGGTGGCGCTCAGTGCGTTGTTTACGAACGGCCGTGCCACCGACTTCATCACCAAACGGCTGACTAAAGACGGCCGTTTGCTGGATGTGCAAAGCAGCGCCATTCTCCTGAAAAATGATGAAGGTCTTGTATTTGGCTCCCTCATCATGATCCGCGATATTACCACCCAAAAAGAGGCCGAACGGTCGCTACGCGCCAGTGAAACTCGCTACCGCGAAATGTTGGATAGTACACCAGATGCCTATTATGAGGTAGATTTAACCGGCGCGATCACTTATTTCTCACACGGCCTGGCGGATGTGTTGGGCTATCCAGAAGAAGAATTGCTGGGGTTGAGCAACCGCGACTATGCTGACGCCGATAATGCTCACCAGATTTATGAGGCGTTTAATCATGTCTACCGCACCGGCCAGCCAGCTAAAGCCATTCGTATGCATACCATCCGCAAAGATGGAACGCCGCAGATATTAGAAACCTCCATCGCTTTGCGGCAAGATGCGGAAGGGAATGTGGTTGGTTTCCGGGGGATTGCCCGTGATGTGACAGGTCTGATTACAGAGCGTGAGCAAGCTGAGGCTGCCTCGGCGCAGTCAGAAGCCAGGTACCGGGACGTTCTGGAAACCATCAAAGATGGGTTCTATGAAGTAGACCTGGCCGGGTCATTCAAATTTATGAATGAACAGGCGCTGCTGATCTTTGGCTATCCGCGAGAGAAATTTCTGGGGATGAACTACAAGGAATATACCAGCCCAGAAACGGCCGAAACGGTTTACAAAACATTTAATCGTGTGTTCCGCACTGGGGAACCCATTGAGGGGTTTACGTATCCTATTTTTACGGAAGATGGAAGTGAGCGATTTATTGAGGTCTCTACCTCATTAGTGAAAGATAGCCTTGGCCAACCAGTTGGTTTTCGGGGTATTGTGCGAAATGTAACTGGGCGCATTCAAGCTGAAGAGGAATTGCGCCAGTCTGAAGAACGATACCGTACTATTCTGGAAAGCATTGAAGATGGGTATTATGAGACGAACCTGAAGGGTGAGTTTGTTTTTGTGAACGAACAGTGGGCGGCCATTCATGGCTGTACTGTGGCCGAGATGCTGGGCGTGAGCTACAAAGATTACGCGCTGCCGGAAAACGTTGATGCCATTTTCTCCCAATTTAACCAGGTGTACCAGTCTGGAGAGCCGCGGAAAAGTGTGGTTTATAGAATTGTCAGCAAAGACGGCCGTCAACGCCATCTTGAACTCTCCGTTTCTATTATCCGTGACGCGGATGGTGACATGGCCGGTTTTCGGGGTGTAGGCCGTGATGTCACCGACCGAATTCGGGCGGAAGAGCAACTGCATCTTTCTGAAGCACGTTACCGCACTATCTTGGACAGCATCGAAGACGGGTATTATGAGACTGACCTGGAGGGCAACTTTACCTTTATGAATGACCAGTTGTGCCAGGTCATCGGTTACCCACGTGAAGAATTGATGGGGAAGAATTACCGCGACTATACTGCGCCGGAAACGGCCGAACGAGTCTTCGCCACATTTAACCAGGTGTATAAATCGGGTGAGCCGGTGAAAGGGTTTGTCTGGGAGGCGTTTGGCAAAGACGGCCGTGCCCGCCATCTGGAAACGTTTGTCCTGCCGCTTTTTGATGAAACAGGGCAGATTGTTGGTTTCCGGGGGGTGGGGCGCGATATTACCCAGCGTGTACAGGCGGAAGAAGCACTGGCCGAAGCATTGATTGACCAGGAGCGCATTGCCTCTCATCTGGCTACGGTGGCGAAGGTGAGCACGGCCGTTTCCACCATCCTCGACCCACAGGCCATGTTGCAAGCCGTTGTGGACCAGGTGAAAGAAAGTTTCAATCTGTACCACACCCATGTTTATTTGCTCAATGAAGCCGGGGATATGCTGGAATTAGCTGCCGGGGCTGGTAAAGTTGGTCACCAAATGGTGCGGGAAGGTCGGCATATCCCGCTGGCCGCCGAGCAGTCATTGGTGGCGCGGGCTGCTCGTAGCCGTACCGGCGTCATTGTCAACGATGTCCGGCGAGACCCTCATTTCCTGCCACACCCCTTATTGCCTGATACTCGCGCCGAAATGGCTGTACCCATGATTGTCGGGGGCGCCGTGTTGGGCGTGTTAGACCTGCAAGCCGACAAGGTCGGCCGTTTCACACAGCGGTATGTAAACATCCAGACAACACTGGCGGCCCAAATTGCGGTAGCGTTGCAAAACGCCCGCCTTTTTGCCCAGGCCCAAAAGCAGACGGCCGAATTTCAGGAAACAACGGCCTTGCTCGATCAGATTATCGAAATCTTGCCGGTTGGTCTTTTTATGAAAGAGGCAAAGGATTTGCGTTTTGTCCGGTGGAACAAGTCCAATGAAGAAATCATGGGTTTAAAGTTGGCCGATGTTCTGGGCAAGAACGATCATGACTTTTTTGCCAAAGAGGAAGCAGATTTCTTTACCGCCAAAGACCGCGAAGTGTTGGGCAGCGGGCAAATAGTGGATATTGCCGAAGAGATGATCACCACGCCCCATCGCGGGCTGCGATTGCTCCATACTCGTAAGCTGCCGATTCTGGGGCCAGATGGAACCCCGCGTTACCTGCTGGGTATCTCGGAAGATATTACCGAGCGCCAACAGGCGGAACAACTGCTGCAAGATACATTGAAGATGCAGCAGATATTACATGAAGTAAGCCTGGAAATGGGGGGCGCGGAAACATTGGAAGAATTGTATGCACAGGCCATTCTATTAGGTCGGCAGCGCCTGGGTTTTGAGCGGTTAGGGTTGTATACCTTTGATGAAGCAGCCCGTTGTTTCCACGGCACATTTGGTGTGGGTACAGATGGGGAGTTGAAGGATGAGCGGGCGAGCGCCTTTAATATCAATGAAGAGGATTACCTGGCTCAATTTGCTGATGTGCGCCGGCGTGTTTTTGTGCGGGAGGAGACGGACCTGTATGAGCAAGGGCAGGTCATCGGGCGTGGCTGGCATATGACGGTGCCGTTGCGATTGGGCGACCGGCTCATTGGCGCGCTGTTTTCCGATGCGCTCATTAGCCATCGGCCATTGAAACCTTATGAGCCAGATTTGCTGGCGGCCTTTGGGGGCACTATTGCCAACCTGATGGAACGTAAACAGGTGGAGGTGGCGTTACGTGAAACTAATGCCCGCGCCCAGGCGATTTTGGATTCGGTGACGATGCCCATGCTCATCTCTGGCGTGGCCGACGGCCGTATCCTTTATGCCAATGAATTGCTGGCTGATCTGGTGGGGATACCATTGGCGGCTTTGCTAGAACACGGGACGCCTGACTTTTATGTGCGCGCTGAAGACCGCACGGCCGTTGTCGGACAAATTCGGGACCTGGGCAGCGTCAACAGTTATGAACTGGAGCTCAAGCGCAGCAATGGCGATCATTTCTGGGCGTTGCTTTCGGCCCGGTTGTTTAGTTATCAAAATGCTCCCGCTATCCTGACAACGCTGATTGACATTTCCGAAAGGAAGCAGGCGCAGGAGGTGTTGCGCCGCAATGAACAAGAGGTGCAGGAATCCCTGAGAATGCAGCAGATTCTGCATGAAGTGAACCTGGAACTCTCACAGGCAGCAACTCTGGATGAGTTATTCCGTCAGACTGTTTATCTGGGTAATAAGCGCTTAAAGCTGGAACGCTTTGCCTTGAATTTATATGATGAGGCGCGTGATCTCTTTACTGGTACCTATGGCATTGACCAGCACGGTAACCTGAATGATGAATATGGGCCGGAATTTGTCACGCCTATGCCAGACATGGTTGCTTATTTCCGCGATGGTCAGCAGCGCATTCGCATACAAGAGGATTGTGACCTATGGGATAACGCTGTAGAGGTGGTAGGCAAGGGTTGGCTAATTACGACGCCTTTGCGGCAGGGAAATAAATTGATCGGTGTTTTATTCACCGACAATCTGATCAGCCAACGGCCGTTATCTGCCCACCTGAACGATTTAATGATTGCCTATAGCAATACCATTGCTGGCCTGATTGTCCGCAAGAAGTCAGAAGAGTCTGTGGCTGCGGCATTGGCAGAAACAGAACGCCTGTATGAGATGAGCGCCCAACTGAATGCGGCTGCCTCCTTAAACGAAATTTTGGAAGCGGTTGTGGTTCCGGTAATTGGGCCGGGACTTGTGTCTGCCTCCTTGTTCACATTGGAAGTGGATGCCAACGGCCGTCCGGAATGGATGGAAATGGCGGCCGTTTGGGCTAGACCCAATACGCTGTTTGCTAACGTCGAATTTCCACTTGGCTCTCGCTTTCATTTACCAGATTTGCCTGTGTCTAGCTACTGGATTGATAACCCCGACACGCTCTTGTTAATCAACGACGTGGACAATGATGAAAGATTGGATGATGCCACTCGTGGCCTGTACCAGATGTCAAACATTAAAGCAGGGGCCAACCTGCCGCTGCGCGTGGGTGATCGGTGGATAGGCATGATCAGCCTGTCCTGGGACGAATCCCAGACCTTCGCCGAAGAGGATACGCGCATTTACCGCTCATTAGCTGAGCAGACGGCCGTCATCTTGAACAACCAGTTGCTATTGGAGCAGACACAAACGCGCGCGGCGGAGCTAGCAACTGTAGCCGAAGTTGGAGCGGCCGTCACAACTATCCGCGATGTGGATACACTATTGCAGCGCGTGGTAGACCTGGCAAAAGAACGGTTCGATCTCTATCATGCCCACATTTATTTGCTGGATGATGCCGGGCAAAACCTGCTGCTCACCAGTGGCGCTGGCGAGGTGGGGCGGCAAATGGTGGCCGAAGGGCGCACCATCCCGCTGAGCCAGACCCAATCGCTAATCGCCCGTGCTGTGCGCAGACGCCAGGGTGTTATTGTGAATGATGTAACCGCTGACGCCGACTTCTTGCCCCATAAACTTCTGCCAGAGACTAAGTCAGAGTTGGCGGTACCTATGATTGTAGCTGACCAGGTGTTGGGTGTGCTGGATATTCAGGCTAAGCAAATCAATCGTTTTTCTGAGGAAGATATCCAGATTCAAACGACATTGGCAGCTCAAATTGGGGTGGCGCTGCAAAATGCACGCTCCTTTGCGCGTTCAGAAGCTGCCTTAAAAGAGCTGGAAGAAATTACCCGACGGCTGCGCCGTGAAGGGTGGGAATCTTATGCGCAGACCAGTGGCCGGAATGGTTTGAGTTATGGGTATGATCAGAAGGAAGTCAAAGCATTGGCTTTGGCCAGACCCGTTAAATCACGCACACGGAAACAGGAAACGGCCGTTGTGCCCACATTGACCCATCCCTTGCAGGTACAGGGCGAGTCCATTGGCCGGCTGATGTTGGCCGAGCCGACGGCACTGAATGAGGATGCACAGGATATTATGACGGCCGTAGCCGAACGTCTCAGTGCCCACATTGAAAACCTGCGCCTCTCTGAACAAACAGAGGAAGCTCGTCGGCAAGCCGAAAGGTTGTTCCGTGGCAGCGCGGCGCTGAATACGGCACAATCTTACGATGATGTACTCAACGCCCTGCGCGCCAACAGCATAATGGGGCATGAGAGTGTAAACAACGTCAGCCTTAACTTTTACGATCAAGCCTGGGATGCAGAACGGAAACCAGTCTGGGTAGATGTATTAACCCGTTGGACACGCCTGCCACAAGAAGCAGTTGCCCCACGTTATGCGTTGGCAGATTTCCCCTCCGCCAATACGCTGCTGAACCCCGATACGCCGATCATTGTGGAAGATGTGGCTAACGACCCCCGACTGGATGAGAACCTGCGTTCACTCTATAAAGAACGGTTCCGGGCAAAAAGCACCATTTTTGTACCCCTGGTGATTGGGTCGCAATGGGTTGGGTATATCAATGCCATCTTTGCTGACAAGATGCAGTTTCCTGAGGATGAAATTCGTCGCCTCACCACATTGGGCCAGCAAGCGGCCGTGACCATCCAAAGTATTCGTCTGTATGCGCAGGCAGAGTCCCGCGCTGAGGAACTGGCTATCCTCAATGAGATGGTCAGCGAACTGACAACGATGTTGGAGGTAGAGCCTATCTTAGAGGCGCTCTATCGTTATTCTTCACGGTTGATGGATACGAGCAACTTCTATATTGCCATGCATAATAGCCTGACCAACGAAGTTGCTTTCCCCATTGCGGTAGAAAAAGGTGAGCGCGTATCCTGGCGGTCACGGCCGTATGGCAATGGCATGTCGGAATATCTGCTGCGCAGCGGCCAGGCTCTCTTTGTTGAAGATGGTCTGGAAAAATGGTTACGTAGCCAGGGTGTCGAGTCTATTGGCAGTCCGTCCCAATCCTGGATGGGGGTACCCCTGCGTATTGGTGCTGACGTGGTTGGCGTGATTGCCCTGCAAAGTTTGCAACCTCGTTTTTATACACGGGAACAGTTTGACCTGTTGAATGCGGTGGCTAACCAGGCGGTTATTGCCATTCAAAATGCACGCCAATTCCAGCAGGAGCAGGCACGCGCCCAACGCCAACAAATGCTGCGCGAAATTGCTGCCAAGGTTCGCAGTTCGGCCGATGTGGATACGATTATGCGCACGGCCGTGCAAGAGATCGGCCAGGCGTTGGGGCGGCAGGCTTTTGTTTATCTGGGCGCTGACCAGGGCCAAACAGTGAGTGAGGATGCCTGATATGAGTAAAATGAACGACCTCTACCGGATTCTCTTCCAACAATCAAAAGACGGCGTTTTTGTGATCAACAACCAAGGCTTTATAGCTGAAGCGAATAAAGCCTTTCAGGAAATGGTGGGGTACACCACGGCCCAGATTAAAAAGCTCAACGTGGCTGAACTCATCATTGGTGAAGAAGAGCAGCTAAAACTGGCGGCCATTCTGGAAAAAGAAGGCGCCGTACAGGATTATCTGCTGACAATTCGGCGTAAGAATGGTGAGGTCTTGGAAGTGTTGACGGCCGTGACCATCCAATATGACGACAACGGACAGGTGCAGAACTATCTGGGTATTCTCCGCGATATTACCGCCCAAAAACAGGCCGACACCGCCATGCAGGAACGCCAGACCATCCTGGAGGCACTCAACATCCTCTCCCAGGACATACTGGCCGAACTGAACCCCCATACCATTCTCGAAACCGTTGTCCGCCGTGTCGTCCACTTCTTCAATGCTACCAGCGCCTACATTGCCAACATAGACGAAGCCAACGGCATCCAGGAAGTGGTAGCCGAGTATTATGCGCCCGAAGCAACTGCCACTGAGAAAGTTTCCGATCTAGGTGTGCAACACAATCTGGCAGAAGCTGGCGTCAATATGGAACAACTGAAAGTGACGCCGTATCAGATATACCATGCCGATGACCCCACAACCCCGGCCTTCGAAGCCAAAGACATGCACACATATGGCGGGAAAACGATTTTGGATATACCCCTGGTCACTCACGGCCGTCTGATCGGTCTTATCGAAATCTGGGAAAGCCGCCATCGCCGCGAATTTAGCGCCACCGAATTAGAACTGGCGCAGGCCATTGGTCGCCAGGTAGCCTTAGCCGTAGACAATGCCAACCTCTATCGCCAGGCTACGGCCGAAATTGCCGAACGGGAACAAACGGAAGCTACCCTACGCCAACGCCAGGAAGCCAGTCGCATTTTCCAACAACAACTGCAAGCCTTGCAGATCGTCACCACAGAACTCGATCGTTCTGACTCTTTGGATACGCTTTATCGGCGGGCCATTGAATTTGGGCATAGTGATTTAGGATTTGAACGTATGGGGTTGTTGCTTCTGGATGAGCATACCGGTTATATGCGCGGCACCTATGGCATCAATGCTGCCGGAGAGATTGTGGCTGAACACGACCTCTTTGTGCCGCCTGATGAGCGACATCTGGAATTGATACAAGCCAAAGGCCATTCCATCTTATATGAAGATGTACCTCTTCTTACAGGAGGGCAGATAACCGGGCAAGGGTGGAACGCTATCGCCGTATTGTGGGATGGCGCTCAGGGTATTGGCTGGCTGGCTGCCGATAATGGGCTTACCGGTGCAGCGCCATCTGAATATGTTCTGGACATACTCACCCTTTATGGCGATACGATAGGTCATCTCATTAGCCGCAAACGACGTGAGGAAACCGAGCGCCTGTTTCAACATAAGCTTCAGGTATTACAAGAGGTAAATCTGGAACTCTCCCGAATTCCGGATATCAATGATCTATATCGTCGGGTCATTGAATTGGGACGGGAAGCATTGGGGTTTGATCGTCTGGGACTGTTGTTGTATGACAGGACCACCCAGACAATGAAAGGCACATTTGGCACGGATGATAAAGGCCAACTGCGTGATGAACGCTACTTCCAACAAGAAGTAACAGACCCAGATATCTTGACTGTTATCGCCGAGAAGCAGCGGATTGGGTTCTGGCAGACCAAACCTTTGCTGGATGAAGGCAAGCCGGTGGGTAAAGGGTGGAATGCCATGGCTCCTCTCTGGTATGAGGACCAGATTTTGGGCTGGCTGGCGGCCGATAATTTGCTCAAGAGGGAACCATTGCTTTCATTCCAGCCTGATTTGTTGGCGTTGTATGCGGCTACGTTGGCTCATTTGATTGTGCGCCAGCATACGGCCGAGAGTCTGCGTGAACAAGAAACACTGCTGCGCCTGGTGCTGGATACCATTCCCCAATCCGTATTTTGGAAAGACCACAACTCCATTTACATGGGCAGCAACCTGAACTTTGCGGCTGCCGTTGGCGTACCCGCACCTGAACATCTGGTGGGCAAATCAGATCATGATTTCTGGCCTAAAGAGCAGGCTGACTATTTTGTGGCCACTGATCGCCAGGTGATGCAAACGCAGGAACCAGCACTTGGCCTCATGGAACAACTTCACCAGCCTGATGGCGCCATTGTCTGGGCTGAAACGAATAAAGCCCCGCTGTATGATGCCCACGGCAATGTGATCGGCGTGTTAGGCACGTCGGAAGATATTACCGAACGCAAGCAGGCGGAAGAGGCTTTGCGCGAATCGGAGCAGCGGCTTTCTCATCTGGTGCAGCAAAGCCCATTGGCTGTTATTGAGTGGAATCTCAACTTTGAAGTGCGTGAATGGAACCGGGCGGCGGAAACGATCTTTGGTTACACTCGTGAGACGGCCTTGGGCCAACACGCCCGTTTTATCATTCCACAAGAATACCACCAACATGTAGATGTAGTTTGGGAAGGGCTCGTCAGCCAGACGGGTGGTTCCCGGAGTACCAACGGCAATATGCGTGCTGACGGCCGTGTCATCACCTGTGAATGGTACAACACCCCCATTATCGCTGATAATGGTGAAGTAATGGGGGTTGTCTCGCTGGTGCAAGACATTACCGAGCAAGAAAAATTGCAGCAGCAGGCACAGGAATCGCTGGAACTGCTCAACCGACAACTTGCTTTTAGCCAGATAGTGACCAAAGCGCAGACCGAAGCAGAAGTGATTGAGGCCATGGCTAACCATGCCAGCCATTACCCGCATGTCTCGGTTACCATTGGTTTGCTAGAAATGGAAGGGGAAACGCCTGTAGACGTAGTGGTGGCGCACAATGCCCATGCCAGCGGCCTGCCCCCGACACCGGTGGGTACACGGCGCACACGCAAAGAAAACCCATTGGTTCAATTTTATGCCGCTGATACAGCCTTTGTCTCCGCAGATGTAAAACAGGACGAACGTATACCGGCCCCCTTGCGGCAAGGCCTGACGGCGATCAAGATGGCCAGCCTGGCAATCTTGCCTCTAAGTGCCAGTGGTGAATGGTTTGGCAATATGGCCTTGATCAGCCAGCAACCAGACTTTTTCAATGAGCAAACATTAGCCATATACCGCAGCATCGCTGAACAAGGGGCTACTGCCCTGCGTGCCGCCAGGCTTCATGCCGCTACCCAGACCTCTCTGGCCCGCCGTGAACGCGAAGTGGCGGTAGCTACGCAAATTGCTCAGGAAATTGCCAGTGCCTCTGACCTGAATGAGTTGTATCAGCGTGTGGTGACACAAATCCATGAACAGTTTGGTTATTACCACACCCAGCTTCTGCGGTATGATCCGGCCTTGCAGACGGTGGCGCTAACGGTTGGTTACGGCGAAGTTGGTCAGAAAATGTTGGAGATGCACCACTCGGTGCCCTTAGGCGTTGGGATCATTGGCAAGGCCGTTGCCTCTGGTAAATCCGTATTGCGGGCCAATCTGGCTGGCGATCCCGATCATCGGCCAAATCCCTTATTGCCGGATACAAAAGGCGAACTGTCGGTGCCCATCAAATTGGGTGAAGAAGTGCTGGGGGTGCTGGATGTGCAGAGCAATCAGGCGGATGCTCTGGATGCCAATGATCAATTGGTATTGGAAGGTTTGTGCGGCCAGGTGGCGGTGGCTATTGAAAGCACTATTTTGCGGCAAGAGATGGAATCG
>CAYXUZ010000005.1:71993-78611 GCA_964467705.1 uncultured Ardenticatenaceae bacterium
ACCCGCGAAGGGTGGCGAGAGTATCAATCCATACGGCCGGACACGGGCGGTTATCAATATGATCATGCCGGTGTGCGGTTATTGGAAACTGCAAATGTTTCTCCGGTTAACGGCCGTACCACCAATAATCGTACTAATGGCGACAAGAATAATGGGGGCGGTACGGCCGTGATCACGGCCAACCTTCCCCTGCAAGTCCGCAATGAAACCATTGGCATCCTCGGTATCCAGGCCACGCCTGATAAACCCCTCTCCCCAGAAGAACAAGAATTCCTGGATGCTGTCTCCAAAGAAGTCGCCGAAGCGCTGGAAGCCGCCCGCCTCTTTGAGCAAACTCAGGACGCCCTATCGGAGCAAGAACGCCTTACCGCCGAACTAGAAACAGTGGCCCAGGTGAGCACCGTCGCCTCCACTATTTTGGAGGCCGATGCCCTGCTGCAAGCGGTAGTAGACCTGGCCAAAACCAGTTTTAACCTTTACCATGCACACATCTACCTGCTGAACGAAACCGGGCGTAAACTGGTCCTCAAAGCCGGCGCCGGCAATGTGGGCCGGTTGATGGCTCTGGAAGGGCGCGAAATCGCCATAGACGCCGACTCCCTGGTAGCCCGCGCCGCCCGCACTCGCCAGGGTGTGCTGGAAAACAATGTGCGTAAAACGGTAGACTTTCTACCCCATCCCCTGCTGCCGCACACCCAGGCAGAAATGGCTATTCCCATGATCCTCGGTGATAAACTGGTGGGCGTACTGGACTTACAGGCAGATAAGATAGACAGCTTCACAGCCGAAGACCTGAAAATCCAGCGTACATTGGCTTCCCAAATCGCTATCGCCATTGAAAATGCTCGCCAATATGCCGAACAGGTAGAAACCTCCAAAAAACTGCGCGAGGTTGACCAACTGAAGTCTGAATTCCTGGCCAGCATGAGCCATGAACTGCGTACTCCCCTCAACTCCATCATCGGTTTTGCCGACGTGTTGCTGGAAGGGTTGGATGGCGACCTGAACGAACGTATGGAAGAAGACGTGCGCCTCATCCGCGAAAGCGGCCGTCACCTGCGCGAACTCATCGGCGACATTTTGGATATGTCCAAGATTGAAGCTGGTCGTATGGAATTGCGCTACGAAGAGGTGGACATGCGCCAGATGGCGAACGACATCATGGCTACCGCCCAACCATTGGCCCAACAGAAAAATCTGGACATGTACCTCGATCTGGATGATGGTGTGTCTACGGTGCGTGTAGATCGCACCCGTATCCGCCAGGTGTTATGGAACATCATGGGGAATGCCATCAAGTTTACCGACAAAGGCAGTGTTTCCCTCTCCATGCGCGATGAAGGCAGTCATGTGCTCGTTGCCATTCGGGATACCGGCATTGGTATCAAGGAGGAAAATATCCCCATTGTATTTGAACAATTCCGGCAAATTGATGGAGGCCTGAATCGGGCTGCCAGCGGTACCGGTTTGGGTATGCCCATTACCAAGAAGTTAATCGAAATACACGGGGGCGACATCTGGATTGAGAGTGTGTATGGTCAAGGGACGACATTCTTCTTTACCTTGCCGTACATACCGCCGCTCAACAGGCCAGGCACCGGCCCATTATCAGACTTCTAGGACGGTGGGAACCCGTGCTTTTGCCAGAAATGTGGTTTCTATTTTTTGCACCTGAAATTTGCAGGCATTGTTGTTACAATTGCAGCGTGAGTAGTTGTTTGGATTGATACTTACACAGTAGAACGGTAGTTTAAGAGGAATTATGGCTGGAACAAGGAAAAAAGTATTGTGCGTTGAAGACAATTCGGTAAATATGCTTTTGGTCTCGCGCATTGTGGAAGCAGAGGGGCATGAATTGATTCAGGCGGCTGATGGTTATGTGGCGCGTGATCTCTTGAAAGAAGTAGTGCCGGACATTATTTTGTTAGACATCAACTTGCCTGGTGTATCCGGCCTGGAACTGGCGCGAGAATTTAAGTCTGACGCTCGTTTGAGCCATGTGCCGCTCATTGCGACTACGGCGCAGGTATTGGTGGGGGATAGGGAACGATGCCTGGAAGCTGGTTGTGATGATTATTTGCCCAAACCGCTGGACATCCGTAAATTGCGCGAGGTGCTGCGGTTTCACTTAAGTAACGGTCAGTAGCTTTGTTGAAAGACCCGGTTCTTAGCCAGACCGGGTCTTTTTATTTATCCTGCCAGCCAATGATTACTGACGGCTCCCCCTGAATGTGTGTCAAAAACAGGATGCGATGATTTTCTGCTGGGCCAGTTAGTTTTAACTGCTGTTTGAGCTGTTCTGGTTCCAGGGGGGAACCGCGTTTTTTGATGGTGACGCTGCCGATCTGCTGTTCGTGCAGGTAGCGGCGGAGTTGTTTGAGATGAAACGGCCGTACCGTCTCCACCACATATCGCCGGGCCAAAGGCGTCTCCACAGGTTCGCTGCTGGTCAGATAAGCAATCTCATCGTCAATTTTGCTGGCGTTCAATTGATAAGCCAAGGCTTCTACCAGATGTGCCCGGATGACGGCCTTGTCCGGCTCGTATAGATAATGGCCGGGTACCGTAATGGGTGTGGGGTGTGCCGGTAAATCGGCGTCCGTGAGCGTGTCCCCTGTCGGCAGGAGGGTGGCCCGCCGCCTGACTTGGCTATGCAGATCACCTGTCCACAACACACACTCCTTCAATTCACCGGCCAGAGAGATAAATTCTGCTTCGGCCCCGGCTGGAATTTCAGCATAATCTACGCCGGGGCTGATTTTTACGGCCGTCGCCACCCCCCAGCGTTCCACCAGATTAAGCGGTGGCTGATACTGCTGCACGGAATAAAAGCGACGGCCGTGTTCATCCCGCCGCGCCGGATCAAAAAAGAGCGCCTCAACTGGCAATGGTGTTAATTCCCGTAAATCTGCTTGCAGCGGGTGAAACTGTGCCCCATGCCCATAAACACGCACATTTTCTTGGGCCATCGCCAGCCGCACCGCGTCCCATTCCACCCCGGTGACATGAGCGTGCCCTGCCAGCGCCAGCGCGTCCCCACCAATACCGCACCCCAAATCGGCCACCTGGCGCAATCCGGCAGCCACAAAGCGTTGCGCCCGGTATTGCGAAATTAGTTCGGCGGAGGCTTGTTCCAGTGCCGGGCGGGTGAAAAACATCTGGTCAGCGCGGCTGAATTTGGCCGTGGCCTGCTGGCGCAAGATGATGGTTTCCAGAATGGCCTGGGCGTGAGCGGGTGGTAAATGCTGGCGCAGATAGGTGGCAATTTGTAGATGGTTGTGAGGGGTGATGGGATTACCGGCGAACCCGGAGCCGCTTCGGGCCATCTCCCTTAACCACTGTTCTCCATCCGATGAGAGTAAAAAATAGAGATCATCCAACGTCATGGCAGCGCCGGTTCCAGGGGAATGGGTTCCAGCGAATTGGGAAACAGGTCGTCTATTTCATCTTCGGGAATGGGCACGGCCGTGCCCCTCTCCTGTCGCCCGCACAATGCCTGGTACGCACACACCCGGCACTGAGAACGGTCTTCTGTCAACGGCCAGACTCCCTCACCCAATTGCTGCGCCTCAATTTGGGCCACGATTGCTTTAATCTCGGCCCAGTTTTGCTCATGCCAGGCCCGGTTATAGGTGATCACACGTGGCTCATGTGGGGCGGTGACATACCAATAGGTCATGCTGATCTGTTCTGGCTCAAGCGTTGTGTGCCCTGCTGCCCATAACGCCTGCCCACTTTCGGCCAGCATCGCCAGGTAGAGCCGCGTCTGCCAGTCATGGCGTAATGCTGTTTCGTCAGGTAGTTTGCCTGTTTTCCAGTCGTAGAGTTGGGCAAAGGGCGAGCCTTCTTTTTCACCAACGACGAGCAGATCGAAACGGCCGTGCAATAAATGCCGCTCAATGGGAATGGTGAGGGTAAGTTCGGGCAGGGTACGGCCGTGAAGTAACTTCGGTTTATATTGGACAAACGTCAGCCACCATTCCCGCAGCGTCCGGTCAGCGATAGTCGCTGCGTCCACCGGCAGCCCCAAGTAAAACTGTTGCACTAACTGGTGAAACTGCTGCCCCCGCCCCAACCGCTCCTCATCAGCTATCGGCAGCGGCGCGGCCGGCCAGGCCGCACCCTCCAGATACCGCAGTTGAAAACGGCGGCGACACTCCAAAAAAGTTGCCAGTTTACCCCGACTGAGCAGCAGCGTTTCATTCATGGTTGATAACTGATAATCGCTGATCCCGTCATTCCGAGCGAACGCTTCGGAATGAGGAATCTATGATCTATTCGGCCAGTTTTCGTTCAACGGCTGTATATAACTCCTCAAATTGCGACTTCTGGTGCATATCGGCCGTCAGCGTGTTCATGTTCTGTAAAATATCCATCAGTCCGGCAATCGTACCCCTCACCCGTGTATAGAGGTCAATATCTTCCCGAATCCCTTGCAAATTGGCCTGTACCTCAATGCTCTTCATCGCCTCGTTCAACTGCTTGATTTTGTCATCCCAATATTTGATGTACTCAATGCGATCCAGTGAATCGTAAATTTTGGCATCTGGCAGCACAACGGGGAAGATACGGCCGTAAAAATCACTATGACTGGCAATCTCCACCAGTTCAAACATACAATTCTTCGAGCGCAAATACTTGTCGCTAATCACCGCCACAATCGCCTGCCCGGCCCCAATCTCCCGCATAAACTCGCGGATCAACCCCTTGAACCCCAAATCCCGCTTATCACGTATGAACGTAATGCCCCGCTCCTGAAATGCCTGGTCAATCTGATTCACGATATTCTCGCTCTCTCCGCCCCAGGCATAGGAGACAAACACCTTCTTCTCTCGCAGTGGCGGGGGTGTGGGCGGTGGCCCTGGCAGCGGTGGTTTGCCGGGTCCCGGTGGCAGGACGGATTTGAAGTTGTTTGAAGCCAAGTCGAGACGGGCTTCGACCACATTTGATGAGTCAGCTACAAGAGGGGTGTCTACTGCTGTTTCTTCAGTAAGGAAGATCCCCACATTTAAATCCTTATATTTATGCTGCACGGCCGTCACCAACTCACGCCACCGCCCTTGTTCCCTCATCGCCTCTTGAATGTCTTGTGTATAAGCTACTGCTGGCTGTGTAGCTGGTGATGATTTGGGAGGCAACCCCATTTCTTTATGCCACTGGATCAAACTATCTTTGGTATAGACGCAAGCCATAATCAAATAGAGGTAATGACTGAGGTCAAGATGTGGACGTTCCGTATATACAGCATCCAGCAGCGGCATAATAGCTGCTCTGCGTAACAACGTGAGTTCTAAATTTTGTAATTTCGCTCGTTTGGTGGAACCAGATAAATCCTCATAATCTAAATTGAGCTTATGACAGAGATCGATTGTCTCTTCACCGGAAAAGCTCTCTGCAATCAGATTGTATAGATATGGATAATTTGCCATTAATGCCCACTCCATTTGACCTGGCCAAAGGCCCTAATTTATCTATAAAACGCAAACGACTTTGTAAAATCTTTAGTGATGAATGACCATCTATCATTTTCATCTTGCCTGCCTAGAATTCTGACGTCAATATACAAATGAAACCTATATTGTCAAGTAAAAAGCCGCTCTATCACGGCCGTGTCTTGGCCAGTTCGGACTTACGTTGATGATTAACCCTTCTCTTCGTTTTCGTGTTATCATTTGGTCGTGTTGTCCAACTCAATAACCCAGGAGGTCAATAAAATGGCTATTTCTCCTATCCAACTCAATCAATTTCTCAACCAGCATTTTAGTTTATTTGATCTACAAACCCTCTGCCTTGAACTTCATATTCCCTTTGAGGATATAGATGGTGGTAATAACCGGGCTGCTAAAGCGTTGAACCTGGTGCAACATGCACAGCGACACGGTATCTATGATGTGCTGGTTGACAAAGCGCAAGCAGCACGGGCCAATATCCCCATAGGGGGTGATGATACCTCCCAAACCACATCACCATCCGTAACCACGACAACCAACCCGGCGGATAAACCGGTCGAACAGCGCGTTGAATATCACTTTCACGGCGCGGTTACAGGCTCCGCCATCGGTAGTAGCACGCTCACGGCGCAAAACATCGCCGGCCGCGACATCATCATCGGCCCCGAACCCAAAACCCGCGACGAGTTTGCCGAACAGTTAAAACAGTTGCAGGCACTCCTGCAAGAAGCGATTGCCGCTAAAGAAATCCCCGAACAAGATGCGGAAACGTTGACCGAAGATTTGCAGGATGTGGTCAAAGAGGTGCAGGCCGAACAGCCGCGCAACGGCCGTATCACCCGTCGCCTGGAGGATATGACCGAAATTGTAGACAGTGCCAGTAAAGTGGCCGAGGCCGCCGGTAAAACGGGCGCCTTCATCCTCAAGGCCGCGCCCGTCCTGGCCGGGCTGGCCAAAGCGGTGCAGATGTTGTTCTAATTACAGGTCACGCCTCACGCATCATCCCCAAACTTCAATCCCTGCGCTAACGGCAAATCCGGGCTCCAGTTAATCGTATTCGTCTGGCGGCGCATATACCCCTTCCAGGCGTCGGAACCCGACTCCCGGCCGCCACCGGTCTCCTTCTCGCCGCCAAACGCGCCGCCAATCTCCGCCCCGGACGTGCCGA
>CAYXUZ010000005.1:78621-95743 GCA_964467705.1 uncultured Ardenticatenaceae bacterium
ACATTGGCGATGCCACAATCAGACCCGGCCACAGAAAGGAACGCTTCGGCCGTTTGCAGACTGTCGGTAAAAATGGCGCTGGACAAGCCCTGCGGCACGCCGTTATGCAGCCGCATCGCTTCTTCCCAATCTGCATACGTCAGCAAATACAGAATGGGGGCAAAGGTTTCCTCGCGCACAATGGGCGTCTGCGTCGGCATACGCACGATGGCCGGTTCCACAAAGTGTGGCCCCAGGTCGGGTCGCGGCTGGCCCCCGGTCAGGATTTTGCCGCCTTCGGCCACCGCCTGGGTGAGGGCGCGTTGCATGGCGGTCACGGCCGTCCCCGTCACCAGCGGCCCCATCAATATACCTTCAGTTAGCGGGTCGCCAATGGGAACCTGTCGGTAAGCGTTTACCAGCCGGTCGGCCAGATGGTCAGCCACATCTTCATGTACAATCAGGCGGCGGGTGCTGGTGCAGCGCTGCCCGGCCGTGCCCACCGCGCCAAAAAGGATGGCCCGCGTTGCCAGTTCCAGATTGGCGTCCGGGGCGACGATGATGGCATTGTTGCCGCCGAGTTCTAAAATGGTGCGCCCCAGGCGGCGGGCCACCGTTTCCCCCACCAGCCGCCCGGTACGCACAGAACCGGTGAAGGAGATGAGCGGCAGACGCGAATCTTCCGCCAGCGCCCGCCCCACCGAGCCATCCCCCACCGCCAGATTGAAGATACCGGTCAGGCCATAGTCGGCCATGACGCGGTTGGTGATGTGCTGCACGGCAACGGCCGTGAGCGGCGTCAACTCACTTGGTTTCCAGACTACCGTATCCCCACATACCGCGGCAATGGCCGCATTCCATGACCAGACCGCCACCGGAAAGTTAAAGGCGGTAATCACCCCAATCGGCCCCAGGGGATGCCATTGCTCATACATGCGGTGGCCGGGGCGCTCCGAGTGCATGGTCAGCCCATACAATTGGCGGGACAGACCCACGGCAAAGTCACAAATATCAATCATCTCCTGCACCTCGCCAATGCCTTCGGCGCGGATTTTGCCCATTTCCAGCGTGACCAGTTCACCCAACGGCTCGGTCAGTTCGCGCAGGGCATTGCCCAGGTCACGCACCACCAGGCCACGCCGCGGTGCGGGCACCTGCCGCCAGGTGTGGAAGGCGGCCTGCGCGGCCTGAATGACCTGGTCGGTTTGCGCCGGTGTGGCCGGGCTGACGGCCGCAATCGCCTCACCCGTTGTGGGATTGTGCGAGGTAATAAGGTTGCCGCTGCCGGGCAGCCAGCCATCCGGCCCGGTGCAAACGCCATTGTTCAGGGAAGTGAGATTGAGTTTTTCGAGTAGGGATTTCATGGTTTTCTCCTTCATTTGTTTACACAGAGGCGCAAAGAGGACAGCATGGAAAGTAAGGAGGGCCGCCAAAATCGAAAGATTCCTCGCTCCGAAGACTGCGCTCGGAATGACCCTTCAATGGAACCCTCAGGCACATTGTACCACCGGCAACCTGCCCACTGCTAACTGCCCACTGCTCACTGTTTACTGCTCACTACCTACCACACACTGCCACCTGCTACCGGCTGCCTATTGCCGGGGCAAATGATGTTAGGTTAAACTACGCCGCGAGTTACGATGGACAGATTCACTATTTTGGTTGAGTTGATTTTACCGCCGCTGCCGCCCTGAAGGACGGCCGTGACGTTTTCGTGCCGGTAATCGGTGATTCGATTTCGGACCTCGGGTTATGTGTATCAGTGAATGGATGGAGTAGATGCTCCGCTTGCCCCGATTAAACAGGCAAATTTATTCCCACCCTATTAGAAAAATGGTCAGGAGTTGGTTCTACACAGTCAGGCTGTGTGTTTCACGATGGGTGAAACTTTTGTGATTGAGAGATTAATCGGTCTCCAACTTCTACTTTCTTGTAAACGGAGTTTTAGCAATGACAATAAGTTCATTAAAACGGAAATTAATCGGTGAGCCGTTCCCGACCCGCGCGGACGTGGATGAACGGCTCGACAAAAAACGGGCGCTGGCGGTTTTTGCCTCTGACCCCATCAGTAGTAATGCCTATGCCACCGAAGCCATTATGAGCGTACTCATCCTGATGGGCAGTGCAGCGCTGGCGCTCACGCTGCCGTTGGGCATTGGTATTGCCCTGCTGGTGCTGTTTGTGATTTTTAGTTATATCCAGACGATATTGCATTACCCTGATGGCGGCGGTGCGTACACGGTAGCCAAAGATAACCTGGGCACGATGCCTTCGTTGTTTGCGGCTTCGGCACTACTGCTGGATTACATCCTGACGGTATCCGTATCGGTGTCAGCGGGTATTCGGGCTATTACCTCGGCCGTTCCGGCTACACTGGGGTATCGTCTGATCATGGCGCTGGTGGCAATTGCTATTCTGACGTGGGTGAACCTGCGCGGGGTGCGCGAAAGCGGTACGATTTTTTCCATACCAACCTATGCATTTGTAGTCGGGGTGCTGCTGGTGATTGGTATCGGCCTGACCCGTTACCTGGGGTTGTTTGGGGCTGCGCCGTTGGCCCCCGAAGTGCATGATGTGGCGGCGGCACGGCCGTTGTCCTCTTTCCTCACCATCTGGCTCATCCTGCGTGCTTTTGCGGCCGGCTGTACCGCCCTCACCGGTATTGAAGCCATCAGCAACGGAGTCAAAGCCTTCAAGATTCCCGAATCCATCAATGCTGCCAAAACCATGGTCATCATGGGCATTATCGCTATGTCTCTTTTTCTGGGCATCACCTTTCTGGCGACCCAACTCAACTTGCTGCCCACTGAAGAAGAGAGCATCCTCTCCCAAATGACACGCAGCATTACTGGCGGCGGCCCCATCTATTACTGGGTACAGTTCTTCACCATGATGATCTTGATCCTGGCAGCCAACACCGGCTACCAGGACTTCCCCCGCCTTAGTTCCTACCTGGCGCGGGATGGTTTCATGCCGCGCTGGATGCAAAACCGGGGCGATAGGCTGGTTTACAACGGCGGCATCATTGTGCTGGCCACCCTGGCTTCGCTTCTGGTCATCGCCTTTGACGCCGACGAGATTGCCATGCTGCCATTGTATGCTCTGGGTGTTATGCTCAGCTTCACCATTTCCCAATACGGCATGAGCCGCCTGATGGCTAAAGTGGGGCGGTTGAAACCGGGCGGCTCCACTTTTACCGGCGTCACCACCATTCACTACGAACCGGGCTGGCACTGGAAGCGATTGGTAAACTTAACGGGCTCCATTGTCACCGGCATCGTTCTGATCGTGCTTATCGTCACTAAATTTGTGGAAGGCGCCTGGGTCATTGCCATCGCCATTCCGTTGGTAGTTTATTTACTGCACTCCATTCAGCAGCATTACGTGGGCATTCGCCAGGCACTTTCCACGCAAGATTTGACGCTGGATATGCTGCACGAGATTGCCGATGTGGTCATTGTGCCCATGGCTGACATCCACCGGGGTACATTGCGGGCGCTGCGTTATGCCAAACGGATTTCCCACGATGTACGCGCCGTCTACATTGCCACCGATGATGCCCAAAAAGAGCGGTTCATGGTGCGCTGGCAGCGTTTCCCGGAAATGACCGAAAATGTGACCTTACAATGCATTGAATATGAATACCGGGACATATTGACGCCGCTAGTGGAGTACATTGAAAAGGCGAGTCATCAGGAGTTCCCAGGCCAACTAATTACAGTCGTCATACCCGAATTTGTACCAGAGTCTTTTACGGGGCATTTGCTCCACAACCAGACAGCCAATGTTTTGCGGGTGCGTTTACGCGGCTTGAAAAATGTGGTGGTGATAGATGTGCCGTTCCATGTACCGGGATAGTCCATGATCCGTGGGTCGTAAGCCGTAATCGGTCTTCGGTTCACGGATTACGGACCACACATCACAGGTCACTCATCACCGATTACCGAAAATCGGAGGCGATATGTTCAAAAATTATATTAAACCGACGGAGCGGCAGGAGGCGAATCGCAAACTGCCGGGATTGATGTTTGAGGGGCTGCTGCTGGGCGGCACCGGGCTGGGTGTGTTGGCGCTCATCTTTGAGATTGCCGCCGATGCCTTTAGCGTGGCCGCTTATCAGACATTGCTGGCTATACATGGCGCGGGCGGTTACCATGAGATAGCCATCGGCGCGTTCATGTTTCTTTCAGTGCTGCTGTTTTTGGGCATTGTCCCGGCCTACAAGGCGGGCGCGTACCTGCGGCCGAATGCGGGCGGCAGCGGCCCACTGGTGGAAGCGATTGGCCCGGCCAGATTACGCTGGCTCTCCTGGGTGGGCACCAGCCTCTTTTTTCTGGACGCGGTGCTGACCATCATCATCAGTTCCATCTCGGCTGCCGACGTGACCATGTTGGTACTGCCGGAACTGGCGCCTTACCGCATCATCCTGGCGGAGGGGTTTGCCTTTTTCATCATGGCAGTGCTGGTGGCCATGGGTCCCAAGCGGGCCGTGCCCTTGTTTCTGATGGGTGGCGGGGCATTTACTTTGTTTACCATCGGCGCATTAGCGCTGGTGGGGGTGATGGCCGCCGCGAATCCCGAATGGGCGTTTCTGACGGGGGGCATTGTCACCCGGCTGGAGCTGACCGGCGTGACGGAACATGTGGTAAGAGCCAGACAAGACCTGGCGGCGATCAGCACGGTGATCATCTTCCAGTTATTTTTACGCTCCATGTCCAGTGCCATGTTGGGTTTTTCCGGGTACGAGGTGATTCCGGCCAGTGGCAAACATGCGGCACGGCCTAAGTGGAAGGTGATTAACACGGCGTTGACGCTGGCGGCCGTGTTTTTGATCGGCACAGGCATTGTGCAGTTGTTTGCCGCCAAACAGTGGGATATTCCGGCAACTGAGGGGTACAGTACATTGCTGATCGAATATGAAATTGTAGCGGCGCAGACGATGGGTGAGGGTGTTTCACCAGAAGATGTGCAGGTGACGAGCGCTGACTTGCAGGCGGCGGAGCAGATGTATGCCGCCTTACCGGCTGAACAAGCCCAGGCGGAGCTGATGGGACGTGGTACGGAGCAGGCAGATGAGCTGGCAGTGCTTTCGCCGCAGGAGTATGTCCAGGTGGTGGCTTATGACATTGCCCTGGCGCGGGCACTGAATGAGGCGATGGTGGGGACGCCAGGGCAGACGTTTCTGATTGTGGCCGGGACGCTGCTATCTATCATTTTGCTGCTGGCGCAGGGGGGTGGTTATGTGGGTGGGGCGGCGGTGGCGGCTAATGCGGCCCGGTTGGGTCGGCTGCCGGGCTTTTTTGGGGATGATCGCATTGGTGTAGCCGTCATTTGGGGCGTATCGGCCGTACTCATCCCCATTATTCGGGAAGTGGTGGTGGTGGAAGCGTATTATGCCTTTGGGTTTGTGAGCGCCTTTGCTATTACCAGTACGACGGTCTTTTTTGTGCGCGCGGATGCGCTGCGGGAACATGAGATTGAGCCTGGTTCGGATGAGGCCAAATCACTGCGTTTTGCCGGGCTGCGGGGGATGATTGCCAGTTATTTCATGCTGCTGGTGTTGGTAACACAAAAGACAGAGGCGTTGCCGGCGATTATTTTGACCGGGGCGGCGATTACCATTTTCCAGATTTTTTACGCCCGGCGGGGGGTGAAACAGCATCCAAACAAGGTGAAGCCGCCGGAATTTGCACCAGGGACGCGCCGCATACAGTATGAAGCGGGGGTGCAGCGGGCGCATGATGAGGCGCGGCAGCGGGGTATTGCGGATGCGGTGATGGAGTTGATCGAGTCTGGCGCATTTAACAAGTTTAACGTGGGGCCGGAGCGGGTCACGACGCTGGTGAGTTATCTGTACAATGTGGATCCGCGGCTGTTTGCCCAGTATGATGAACACCACGAGCGGATTGAGGAGCCAAGCCAGGAGTTGGAAGCGACCTATGCGGCGGCCTATAACCAACGGGCACAACTGGCGCGGCGGATCGAGGATTTTTCCCATTTTGGGATTTTCATGTTTATCAACAATTATCACATTAACTGGGTGGATGAGGTTCACGGCCGTGACGCGGCCACCGTGCAGCAAGCGATGTTAGACATCCTCTTCCCCCTGACCCCCCATGAACAAATCTGGCAAGAGTATTGTGCCTTCCAACCAGAGCGGCAGCCGGAACCGATCTGGCAGTTTAGCCGCCGCCGCTATCTGTGGGCCAAAGACCAATGGCCCAACCTGAGCGACCGCATTACCACCATCTGGACGTTACAAGATTTTGGTCTGCTGCCGCTGGATATTGATGTGCAGACGGTGATTACGGTGGCCGACGGCCGTCAGCAGCTCAAGGTCAAAATCCCCGCCAAAGCCCATGTGGAAGAGAAAAAGGATGAAAACGAAGATACGGGGTAAACTAGAAAGTGGTTGTGGGCCTGGATAAACCACCAACCACTTTCTAGGAGAATCGTATGGGTATTGCGGCGGATATTGCCATTATTCTGGTGGCGGCGTTAATGGGGGGGCTGGTGGCGCAGCGGCTGAAGCTACCGCTGATTATCGGGTATATTTTGGCGGGGGTACTCGTTGGCCCTAACACTGCCGGTTTATCTGTCAGCGATTCACACGATATTGAACTTCTGGCCGAAATTGGGGTGGCGCTGCTGCTGTTTGCGCTGGGCATTGAATTCTCCTTCAAAAAGTTACAACTGGTGCGCCGCATTGCCGTGATCGGCACACCCATACAAATGCTGTTGACCATTGTCCTGGGCGTGGGTATTGGGCAATGGTTGGGTTGGGGCCTGATCGAGTCGCTCTGGTTGGGGGCGCTCATTTCCCTGTCCAGCACCATGGTTATCCTGAAAACGCTGATGAACCAGGGGCGGCTGGGGACACTTTCCAGCCGGGTGATGATTGGCATGTTGATTGTGCAAGACCTGGCGGTGGTGCCGCTGATGATCATCTTGCCTACGCTGAATAATCTGGAAGAGGGAGCGATTGCCTTGTTTTGGGCGGCAGCGCGGGCAGCGCTGTTCCTGGCGGGGATGTATTATCTGGGGACACGCCTGATCCCTTACCTGATGCGGCATATTGCCCAGTGGAATTCGCGGGAGTTGTTTTTGCTGACAGTCACGGCCGTTGGCCTGGGCATTGGGTACGCCACCTACCTGTTTGGCCTCTCTTTTGCTTTTGGCGCGTTTGTGGCCGGCATGGTACTGAGCGAATCGGATTACAGCCACCAGGCACTCAGCGACATCATTCCTCTACGTGACCTGTTTGGCCTGCTCTTTTTTGTCTCCGTGGGGATGCTGCTAGACCCGACCTATTTGCTGGAAAATATGGACACGGTGCTGCTGGTGGTGCTGGCGGTGATGGTGGGCAAGGCGCTCATTTTTGGTGGTATCACCTATCTGTTTGGCTATGGCAACATTGCCCCCTTTGCGGTGGGGTTGGGGCTGTTTCAGATTGGCGAATTTTCCTTTGTGCTGGCGCGGGTGGGCGTCAGCACCAATTCCATTTCCTCGGATTTGTTTTCCCTCGTTTTAACGGCGGCGATCATCACCATGATTTTGACGCCGTTTGTCTCTGGGCTGGCGGAGCCGCTGTATAAACTGCGGCGGCGTTTGTTTCGTCATGAGCCACTCAGCACCATCAATATGCCCAAAGAGGGGCTGCATGACCACGTGATCATCGTGGGCAGCGGCCGGGTGGGGCATTATGTGGCCCACGTTCTCAAGCGGTTGGAACGGCCGTTGGTAGTGATTGAACTCGACCAGCGCCGCATTGACCGGTTGAAGGATGAGGGCATTCCCATTATTTATGGTGATGCCAGCCAGCCGGTGGTGCTGGAGACGGCCGAGGTGGAAAAGGCACGGCTGATTGTGATCGCCATCCCGTCTTTTGTGGATGTTCATAGCATCGTTTCGCACATCCACCAGGTAAATGCCAGTTTGCACATTCTGGCACGCGCCGAAAGCGCCGAACAGATGTCCGCTTTGCACGAGATCGGCGTGTTTGAAGTGGTGCAACCCCATTTTGAAGCAGGGCTGGAAATGATGCGTCAGGCATTATTGCATTTGAATTTACCGGCAGGGGAGATTCAGCGGTTTGCCGATGATGTACGCCGGGAGTTGTATGCGCCGCTGTATGAGGTGCATGAAGATTATGAAATGCTGGTGGGGTTAAAAGATGCGGCGCGGTTGTTGGATTTGAATTGGGTCACTTTGGCGGCCGATAGCCCATTGGTGGGGCGCAGTATTGGTGGGTTGGGGATTCGGGCGGTAACGGGGGCATCGGTGGTGGGGGTCATGCGCGACGGCCGTTTTACCGCCAACCCCCACGCCTCCTTCCGCTTTACCGAGGGGGACATACTCGCCGTCATGGGCGACCGGGAGCAGTGTACCGCCTTCCGGCAATTGATGAGTGGAGATGATGCGTGATACGAGATGAATGAATATGTCCTCATAATCGCTGCGGCACTGCTGCTGGTTAGTGTGCTGGTGAGCAAAATCTCAGACCAGTTTGGCATACCGGCGCTGCTCTTGTTTCTGCTGCTGGGCATGGTCATTGGCTCAGATGGGCCGGGCGGCATCTATTTTGACGACCCGGCGCTGGCCCAGTTAGTAGGCGTGATCGCCCTCATTCTCATCCTCTTTTCCGGCGGACTGGACACTGAATGGGATCGCGTGCGGCCGGTGCTCAAAGAAGGAATGCTGCTGGCTACTTTTGGCGTCTTCCTGACGGCGCTGGCGGTGGGCCTTTTTGCCACCATGCTGCTCGACCTGTCACTGACAGAAGGTTTGCTCTTGGGAGCTATCGTTTCGTCTACAGATGCGGCGGCCGTATTCTCCATTTTGCGCTCCAAAGGGATCAGCCTCAAAGGGCGGCTGAAACCACTGCTGGAATTGGAATCCGGCAGCAATGACCCCATGGCCATCTTCCTCACCATTGGCCTCATCCAACTGTTAACCGCGCCGGACACCTCGCCGTTCAGCCTGATCGGGTTATTTGTCCTGCAAATGGGGGTCGGCGCGGTGATGGGGTATGTCATGGGCCGGGTGATGTTGTTTTTTATCAATCGTTCCCGCCTGGGGTACGAAGGTCTCTACCCGGTGCTGACGCTTTCTCTTGTTTTTTTGACCTTTGGCCTGACCGACGCCCTGAACGGCAGCGGTTTTCTGGCGGTTTATCTGGCGGGCATCGTGTTGGGCCGCTACGATTTCATTCACAAACGTAGCCTGGTGCGCTTCCACGATGGGTTGGCCTGGCTGATGCAGATCACGATGTTCCTGGCGCTCGGTCTGCTTGTTTTCCCCTCCGAACTGGCGCCCATCATCGGCGTGGGGCTGTTCATCGCTGCTTTTTTGATGTTTGTGGCCCGCCCGGTGAGTGTGTTTGTCAGCCTGCTGCCCAGTTCGTTGGACTGGCGGGCTAAAACGTTCATTTCCTGGGTGGGGCTGCGTGGGGCAGCGCCCATTATCCTGGCAACCTTTCCCTTGTTAGCCGGGCTGCCGCAGGCTGACCTGATTTTTAACGTGGTCTTTTTCATCGTGTTGACCTCGGTGCTGCTGCAAGGCACCACTCTGTCACCGGTCGCCCGTTGGCTGCGGGTGGATGCCCCAGCCACGCCGAAACGAGCCTATCCCATCGAATACAATCCCATGGCAGGGCTGAAAGGGGAGTTAAAAGAGCTGCCCATCCCGCCAGATTCGGTGATGGCCGGAAAAGCGATTGTGGAATTGGGGCTGCCGGCGGAGTTCTTGATCGTGCTGATTGCCAGGGATAATGATTTTATGGTGCCCAGCGGCGGCACGGCCGTGCAGGGCGGCGATACGTTGTTGGTGTTATCAGACAAAGCGTCGTTTGACGATGTGATCACCCGGTTTGGCTTGAAGGATGAATCAGACATTTAGCCGAGTTCGCATCTGAGGATGCTTACTCCGCATACCATTATTGACGAGGAGAGAAGCGCATGTCGGAAAAAAGGAATATGGCTACCACACAAATTCATGCGGGGGATGCGGCGAACCCGAGCACGGCCGTCTCCGCCCCCATTTATCAATCCGCCACCTTTCACTTTGAGTCGCCGGAAGAGATTGCGGCGGCGATGGCGGCGCAGGCACATCCGCAGTTTTACGGCCGTTACGCCACCCCCAACACCAAACAGGTCGAATTGACGGTGGCCGCGCTGGAACAGGGCGAAGCGGCATTGGCGATCGCTTCCGGCATGGCCGCCGTCTCGCTCGTCTTTTTCACCTTTCTCAAACAGGGCGACCATGTGGTAGCCCAAACCACCCATTACCCCTCCAGCTACAAGGTGCTGGAACAAAAGCTGGCCGAATATGGCATAACCACCGCCTTTGTAGACCAGACCGATCCGGACGCCTTTGCCGCCGCCATTCGCCCCAACACGCGGTTGATTTACGTAGAAACACCCGCAAACCCGGTGCTGCGATTGACAGATCTGACGGCCGTTGCCAACATCGCCCGCGCTCATGGCATCCTCACCGCCACCGACAACACCTTTGCCACTCCCTACAACCAACGGCCGTTGACCCTGGGCATTGACATCGTGCTGCACAGCGCCACCAAATACCTGGCCGGGCACTCCGATGTGGTTGCCGGGGTGGTGGTGGGCAAGGAGGAACACATCGCCCAACTATGGCACACCCACGTCATGTTCGGCGCGGTGCTGCATCCGATGGAAGCCTGGCTGCTGGAACGCGGACTCAAGACATTTGATTTGCGCATGGAGCGGCACAACCGGAATGCACAGGCGGTGGCCGAATTTCTGGCGGGGCACACGGCCGTGCGCGAAGTGTACTATCCCGGTTTACCCACGCACCCCCAACACGACCTGGCACAGCGGCAAATGCCGGGTGGCTACAGTGGCATGGTCTGTTTTGACTTGAAAGGGGGGCGCGCCGCCGGATACCAATTGTTGCAGCGGCTCAAATTGATCAAACTGGCGGTCAGTCTGGGCGGCGTCCACAGCCTGATCACCCATGCCGCCAGCACCATCTCGGCCATCCTCAAAAGCGACGAGGCCATCGCCGCCAGCGGCGTGCAGCCGGGACTGGTGCGCTTTTCCGTGGGGTTGGAGGATGTGAATGATTTGATTACTGACCTGGCGCAAGCGTTAGCAGATTAAGACTATCAGAGCGCTTACGGCCGTTTTCTCTCACTCCAAACTGTCACAAATGGTGGAAATGCGGTGTTTAGAGGGGTGGAATAGGCCAGATAGACGCTGGCTGAGGCCGGTCATTTGACCGCGCACACCTACTTATCCGATGAAAGGAGAAACCATGAAACGAAACCGAAGAATTTTCATTTTATTGGCGGTACTGCTCATTCTGGCGAGCACGGCCGTAGCTACTATTGCTTTACAACCCTCCGCCCGCGACCTGTTGGTGGAAGCGGCCGAACTCACCGAAACGGTTAGCGACGGCCATGCTATCGCCAGCTTTGAGTTTGACGCCCAGGGCGAAAAAGGCAGCGGCACGGTGGAAGTGTGGGGCAAACTGGACATGGGGCCAAATGGGGAACCCGCCTTCCGGGCCGAAGTGTTGGACGCCAGTCTAGGTGAATTTGTGGGCATTACGGCCGTGACTGACGGCTACACCTTCTGGCTTTATGACCCGCAGCAAAACAAAGTCCTCACCGGTACGTCTGATGAAGTGGCCGTGCTGCTGGCCGACTACATGGAGGGCAAAGAATTTGACGCCCCCGGCCACGACATGGACGAAGAGGATATTCCCCAAACGGCGGCCGAAGCCGTAGACAAATTGCTCACTTATTTCACGGCCGAACGCCAGGGTTATGCCAATTTGAACGGAGCGCGGGCCATTGCCCTGCGCCTTATCCCCATCCCCGACCAGATGCCCGCCGAAGTAAAGGCGGCCGGTGGTTATGTCAATTTATGGCTGCGCCCGGATGACCGTGCCCCGCTGGGGGCCGAACTGGCTGAAAGCAGCGCCGGCTATGGCAAAATCACGGCCACCACACTGGAAATTAACCAGGGCGTGGATGATTCGCTCTTTACCTTTGCCATCCCTGACGGGGTGGAAGTGATTCAGGTGGCCGACCTGGATCTGCCGGAAAAAGAACCCACCACGCTGGAAGAAGCGGCTGCTGCTGCCGACATGGTACTGCTGACGCCGACGACGTTGCCGGATAACGCCAGATTGGTGGACACGGCCGTCCTGCGCGGCGTAGTCGTGCAGCAGTACAGTCTGCCAGAAGGGGCCGCTTTCACCATTGCTCAGGGTCAGGCCACTGACAGCTTCACACCAGCCGATGCCGAGGGCATGGCCGTTACCGTGCGCGGTGTTCCCGGTATGGTCTATGCCCAGGCCGAAGCCGCAACCGCCCGCACCTTGCTCACCTGGACGGAAGGCGACATTCAGTTCTGGATTGGCGGTGACCTGACGGCAGAGCAGGCAACGGCCATAGCCGAATCGTTGCAATAAACACGTTGTCCGTGATGCGTGATGTGTGACCCGTGACCGATTACGGGTTACGGATTACGCATCACGCCCTCTCCCCATGCCCGATCCCATCCGAATCACCAATCTGGAACGTCACTTCATGCGCGGCGAAACGGCCGTATATGCCCTGCACGGTATTGACCTCACCATCCAACCGGGTGAATTTGTAGCCCTGGTTGGCCCCTCCGGTTCTGGCAAATCTACCCTGCTCAACCTGCTCGGTGGGTTAGACCGGCCTAGCGGCGGCGAACTGTGGCTCAACGGTCTGGCGCTCCACAATGCTGACGACAAAGTCCGCACCCGCCACCGCCGCGAGCAATTGGGTTTCATTTTCCAAAGTTTTAATTTGCTGCCTAAACTGACCGCGCTGGAAAACACGGCCGTGCCCCTGATGCTCAATGGCGTGCCCAAAGCGGAACGTGAGAGTAAGGCCGCTGCCCTGCTGGAAACAGTGGGGCTGGGCCATCGGCTGCACCATGTTCCCACGGAACTGTCCGGCGGTGAACAGCAGCGCGTGGCCATTGCCCGCGCCCTCATTCACAATCCCACGCTCATCCTGGCCGACGAACCGACCGGTAATCTGGATTCGGCAACCGGCGCAGAAGTGATGGGTTTGCTACAACAACTGAACCAGGAACAAGGTATCACGCTCATCGTTGTCACCCACGATGAAGAAGTAGCTGCCTATGCCCATCGCGTAGTCAAGCTGCGTGACGGCCGTGTGGAAGATGACAAGGTGACAAGGGGTGTCAGCGACACGGTGACGGAAGACAGATCCGTCACCTTGTCACCTCCTCACCCTGTCACCTTGTCACCTCCCGGTCTCCCCTTCCGTGACATCTTGCGCAGCGCGCTAGCTAACCTGCGCCGCCGCCCGGTACGTAATGTGCTGACGGCCGCCGGCGTGGTCATTGGCATCATTACCCTGGTGGCTATGGTTTCTTTTGGTGTGGGTGTACAAAAGGAAGTGCAGCGTAATTTTGAGACGATTGGGCTGGAGAACATCTTTGTTAACCCATTGTTTGCGGAGACGGATGAATTTGATCCCTTTGCGCCGCCGGAACCGGAGCGGGCGTTGACGCCAACGGCCGTCACCGAAATTGCCCAACTGCCCGGCGTCAAAATCGTCACCCCCATCCTTGACCTGCCGCGAGGTGTCAATGTGAGCTTGCTTACGGCTGACGGGCAGACTATCCCTGTGCGTATTACCGAAGGCGGCGAAGGACGCTTCAGCTTTGGCGGTACAAATGACTTACTCGTGGGCGAAAGCGTTGATGAAGGCGAAACGCAGGGCATTGTCCTCTCCAACCAACTGGCCGATACGCTGTTGGCCTCCGGCCAGATCTATGCTGATCTGGTGGGGCAGGCGGTGGCGCTGCGGGCGGAATTGCCGCGTGGTGAAAGCCAGGAATTCCCCAGCCGCATTGTGGGCGTGCGCGAAAGTTTTGGCAGCCGCACCATTGACCTGGGGCTGGCGGAGCGGGCCGCCATTACCACCTGGTGGTTCGGCCAGCCTGACCTGCTGGATACGGAAGGGTATGATCGGCTGATTGTGCGCGCCAATGACCTGAGCAGTGTACCGGCCGTCATTGAACAGATTGACGGCCTGAATTTTGCTCCTCAATCGTTTGAAGCGATTTTGGACGTGGCCAATCAGGTGTTGTCGCTGCTGCAAGCATTGCTGGGGTCGGTGGGGGCGCTGGCGCTGCTGGTGGCCGCGTTGGGGGTCGCCAACACCATGCTCATGGCTATTTATGAGCGCACGCGCGAGATTGGCGTGCTGAAAGCGTTGGGCGCGTCCCGCCGCGAAATCCGGCTGTTGTTCATGGTGGAAGCGGGGCTGATTGGATTGCTCGGCGGTTTTGTGGGGTTGATTTTAGGGGCACTGCTGGGGCGACTGGTGGATTACATCGCCCACCGTTACCTGATTGAAGAGGGCGTGACGGGCGTTGGCTTGCTTTCCGTCATCCCGCCCTGGCTGGCATTGGGGGCGCTGGCTTTTGCCGCGTTGGTGGGGGTGTTGGCGGGGCTATACCCCGCCGCCCGCGCCGCCCGGCTGGACCCTGTTTCGGCCTTACGACATGAATGATGGTTGGCGGGTGGGAGTGTGTGTGTTAAGCTGACGGCCGTTGAGTGTCTGATTGTGTAAAAGGTGGTGCATATGTGGCAACGGCCGTCCCCCCAAATTGGTTTTTACTCGTTCAAAGAAGAGTTAATTAACAGCCTGACGCATGGAGTAGGTTCTGTTTTGGCAGCTATCGGCATAATCGTGCTGGTCACGCTGGCACTGCTGTATGGCGATGGCTGGAGGGTGCTGAGTTTTACGATTTATGGCGGCTGCCTGCTGTTTTTGTATCTGGCGTCTACGCTCTATCACGGTGTGCAACGGCCACGCTGGAAACGGGTGCTGCGGGTGATGGATCATACGGCCGTGTACCTGCTCATTGCCGGGACATATACCCCATTTTTGCTGATCAAAATGCGTGACCCCATCGGGTTGACGTTGCTGGTCGTGGTCTGGGTGATGGCGTTGTTGGGGATTGCGTTTAAGGTGTTTTTTATCGGCCGTTACGAAAAATGGGCCACCCTGGGCTACCTGTTGATGGGCTGGATGTGCCTGATTGCTTTCCGGCAAATGATGGTGGTAATGCCCGCCTGGGGGCTGTTTGGCATTATGCTGGGTGGCTTGTTTTATACGGCCGGGGTCATCTTCTACGTCGGCGAGCGCATCCCGTATAACCACGCCATCTGGCACCTGTTTGTTCTTGGTGGCAGCGCCACGCATTTTGTGACGATTCTGGTGTTTTTGCTGCCGCTGGGGGTGGTAATCGGTAATCAGTAATCGGTGAGAATTTGCGAGTACCGATTACCGGCTAGTGGTCGTCTTCGGGGACGAGGGAGTAATCGTAGGGTTCCACACCGGGGCCATAATGGTAGACATTGCCGACGGGTAGGTAGTGGCTGTTGAAGTATTCGATGGGGCCATAAAGGGGAACACCATCCCGATTGTAGACAATGCGCGTTACGGTGACATCTGCACCTTCGGTCTGCCAATCCACCTGCACCACCGTGCCCGGCTCTAACGATTCATCAAAAACCCAACTATCTTCTTCCACCGGCGGCACCACATTTTCCCAGGGCAGCAGCTCTTTTTCCACGCGCCGCCCCAAACTGGTGCTATAAAATTTGAAGGTCAACGCCTCGTTTTCAGTGTCGTAGTAGTTTTCGATGAGCAGGTGATAGGGGGTGTTGTTGATGAATTTCATGTCAACGATGGGGGAGTAGACGGTGGCGTCCATGCCATGCCCGGCGCCGTCGCGGTAGTAGCCGAGCATGTAACCGTGCGGCAGCCGTTCGGTGATGGGGTAGCCGCCAAAAAAGGCGGTTTGGTAGAGGGTGGTGCTGACCTGGCAAATGCCGCCGCCCACGCCTTTGATGGTCACGCCATCAATGATGATGAATCCTTCTTCGTAACCGTCGGCTTCGGAGATGCTGCCCAGATATTTGTTGAAGCTAAACTCTTCGTAGGGGGCGATGACGATACCGTAAAAGTTGGCAGCGGCGGTGGCGATATTGTGTTTGCGCGCCGGGGTGGAGCCGTAGAACCAGGTGGTGCTTTGGGTAATCAGTTCGGTAATGCCCAGATCAACGGCCGTTGCCCCCGAATGAGCCACCGGCACAATATCCTTCACCACAAAGGGGACGGAGCGGTTGGGCGACCCGGCCTGGGCTTTGAGTTGGGCGATGGTGGCTTCGATGTCTAGCTCACGGCCGTTGATGTGTGGCGCGACCAATACCAGTTCTTCGGTAGCGTCGTCAAAATAAAAGCGGGCATTCACCGGTTCACGGTACAGGTCGTCTGTAAACTGGCGCAGCCAGTGGCGCACGGCATTTTCATCCAAAAAGGCGTTGTGCTGCATCACGCCGTTGTCGTCCGCTAGCATTTCCACGCGCAGCCAGGCGCTCAGTTCTGTCGGCAATAGGGTGACAGGCTGTAAATCTTGCTCGTCCAGGGGTGCTTCCAGATAAAAGGTGATGGGGCTGCCAATCAATTGCTGAATCTCGGCCGCGCTGTCACCGGCGTCGGCGATAGTGGGTTCGGTCTGGTGTACCAGCAGTTCCAGTTCAGCTTCGCGGAATTGGGTGAGGGCGGGCAGCAGCCGTTGGCGAGCGTCGGTCGTATCCAGCAAACGGCCGTATTGCCCGGCGCTGTATTCGGCTGACCCATCCGTAATGTCCAGAGCGGCATTGGCCGGAGCGCGATTTATCACGGCGGCGATTTCGGCCAGCTTTTGGTCGAGTTGGGCTTCATCGAGGGTGAATTGGGGAGAAAGGGTACGGCCGTAATACCAGCCATTGAACATTTCCTGCACCCGTGCCGCCGGATCGCCGGTGCGTCCCAATTGATAAGCGGCCGCAGCGGTGGCTGCTGCATCAAAGGTCAGTCCCAGTTCGGCAGGGGTGTACGTCCATTGTTGGCCGGTGGCGGGGGCGGCGAGGGTGATGACGGCCGTTTGGGGATAAGAAAATGCCTGTTCCAATGCCGCCTGCGCTTCAGCCTGGGTCAGGCCGCTCAGGTCTATACCTAAGGCGGAGATGCCGGTGAAGATGCGGTCACTGTGCTGGCTCTGGTAATCGGCGGCGGTGACGGCCGTGAAACCCAATAGCAGGA
>CAYXUZ010000005.1:95812-96030 GCA_964467705.1 uncultured Ardenticatenaceae bacterium
CGTAAGCGGCGCGACCATTAAAAAGGCAATGTGGCGCAGGCGGTTGGTTGGTTGGGCTGGAATTGAAGGTGTTACTTCCATAGTTTCGTAATCGGTCATTCGTGATATGTGACAGCCGGGCATTATACCCCTTTGGAGACAAGGAACTGGCCGATGAGGGGGAAACTCAGGGAACTGTAAGGTTGGGAAGTGCTTGAGTGCTTGAGTGTTTGAGTGTT
>CAYXUZ010000006.1:0-30572 GCA_964467705.1 uncultured Ardenticatenaceae bacterium
TCACTTCATATCTCATGGACATGAAGCTTACCTGTACTTATGCAAGAGGTCTATTTGTTTTGTAAATGCCCTTTGCAATCAGTCTGCTCGAAATTCTTATTGTGCATTTTGATCCATATCCACAACCACATCAATGTGTGTTTCTTTATGCCATGTCTCCAAGTAATCTTGGAAGTGCATGTGGCATGTCTCACCTTGTTCCAGATGGCGGCTTACTACTTCAAAGAAAGAACAAAGCTCGAAAAGGGCTTGTTTTGAACCCTGTATATAGATTGTTTTCCCTTCGGATGCTATTGATCCTTCCTCATCGGAAAAGGAATCGGCTAAAAATGCTCTCACTGTAAATCTCCTAAAATGCAAAACAATAGAATTACGGCCGTCAAACAAAACAGCTCCATTGACTGATGGTGGGAAGAGGGAGGGGGAGTACGGCAACAAATCCACACGTGTTCATCGGGAAGTCTACGGCCGTAACTCTTGAGCAAGCCCAATGAGAATTCCTTCGGGGCCTCGGATGTAGCAAAGCCGATAGATGTCTTCGTACTGCACCACTTCGCCAACAAGCTCCGCGCCGTGTTTGCCCAGCCGGGCCAGCGTATCGTCGAGGTCCTCCACGGTAAACATGACCCGCAGGTAACCGAGAGCGTTCACCGGGGCGCGGCGGTGGTCGGCAACCACAGGCGGCGCCAGGAATCGGGACATCTCCAGCCGGCTACGGCCGTCCGGTGTACGCATCATGGCAATCTCGACACGCTGGTCGCGCAGCCCCGTGACGCGCCCGGCCCACTCTCCTTCGATTGCGGCGCGCCCCTCAAGCTCGAGGCCAAGTTCGGCGAAGAACTCAATGGCGGCATCGAGGTCTTCTACCACAATGCCAACGTTGTCCATACGTTTAACCGTCATGATGTCTCCCTGGCGTCTAACTTTGCATGATCACGATTCATTACACAACGAATCGTCATAATGACGCTATTGATGTTTCGTGAATAGTACCATTACATCCAGTCTGTTGTCTGGAGTGTAGTGGAAGGGCTACGGCCGTAACGAGAGGTCAGGCTGTGTGGACTCGTGTGTAACGTGCTTCCACAGCCAGCAGTTCGTCCATACCGGCTGGGATGTTGTACATGCGTATGACGAATTCGTCGGCCGCTTCGGCGGCCAATTCGATGCGCCAGCCCCAGTCCGGCCCTGGGGGGGCGGGGTAGGAAGTCAGGGCAGAGACACGGCCGTCTCTGTCCGCCTCACCCCGAAAAACCATAAACTGCCCGCCGGTATGCCAGGAATCCAGCCACACCATGTCAACGCCGCCCGGCGCGGCGGCGTTACGCAGGATCAACAGCCCATCTTGCGGCTGCCCATCGTCTGCCCAGGTGTATTTGAAGGTGACAAAACCATCACGAGCGGCTAAGGAAATGGTGACGGCCGTTGCCGATTCCCGCACCGGCTCACCCGGCATCAGCCACACCCGATTCGTCCCCACCCACTCACCTACCAAACTGCTCAAATATGTTCTGATAGTCATGCAAAGTTCCTCCAATAAACAATAGTCCACGTCACCGGTTCAAAACAACCAGCGCGGCGGCCATCAGAAATACGGCCGTGCCCAACTCCCACACCAAAAATCCCCCCACCCAAAGCCGCCGTAAGTCATCCTCTACCAGTCGTTTAGCCAGTAATGCCAGCATGAATACATCCGCCGCTACCGTAAACGCCACCACTGCCCCCAGACCCAGCAAAGGAAGACCCATCCTGGCTGATGACATATCGGCCGTCAACGACGCCACAAACCCAATGGCGACAACGATAAAAACAACCGTTGCCACCCATACTCCCACAGTGATAAGGAAAAGTTTGAAAATGTTCATCGTTGGTCAATTAAAGATGAGCTGAAGCTGACGGAACATTTGTCGGCAGCGTAAACACAAAATGGCTGCCCACGTTCGCTAATTCTGATTCCACCCAAATTTGTCCGCCGTGTGCTTCCACCGTCAGGCGGCAAAAGGCCAGCCCCAGCCCGTACCCCCGTGTCTCCCGTAAGCCGGTACGCTGCACCTGGGTAAAGCGGTCAAAGATTCGCTGTCGATCTGCCAGGGGAATACCAGGGCCACTGTCTTCCACACTGATCCGTATCATTTGCTCTTTGCTAACAACTTCCACACGAATACGGCCGTTTTCCGGCGTAAATTTAATAGCATTATCCACCAGATTAGTCAGCACCCGCCGGATGCGCTCTGCATCTGCCATGACCAGTGGTAGATCATCGGCCAAATCAACCTGGAACTGAATCGCCCGCCAATGAGCAGTAAACGAGGCCATCGTGACCACTTCTTCCACCAGTTGTTTGATATAGACCGGCTCGTAATTCAGTTCCAGCAAACCTGACTCTAACTTTGAGATGTCCAACAGAGAGTCTACCAAATCCTGCATCCGGGCATGAGCCAGCCGGGCAATGTCCAGCAATTCCCGGTTGGCCGCCAGTACATCTTCCGGTAATACCAGTTCCAGCATGTTCAAAACGCTGTACATATTGCCCAGCGGGCTGCGAAGGTCATGGATAACCAGGTCGCTGGTTTCCTGCCGAATGCGCTGTAAGGTTACCAGTTGCTCGTTTTCATCCAGCAGCGATGAGATTTGCCGTAATGCTCCCCGATCGGGGGCTGTTTCTGTCCGGCTCGTTTCATGTACTGCTCGTAGACGGGCGCTCAATAAGGCCAACAACTTCAGGCTGATGGCGGGATGGGACTGCAACAATTTGAAGAAACCTTCCCGTTCAAGGCGCAGCAGTCGGCTGGGTTCCAGGGTTACTAATGACGCCCACCGTGGTTTATTTTCCAGCAGGGCCATATCTCCTACTACCTCGCCTGGCAGCCGGAAGAACACGTCATCTGGCTGGCTGAATTTTCCTTTTACTACCGCTACTCGCCCCGCCCAGACAATGTAGAGCGCATCCCCATCATCCCCTTCGCAGAAAATAATCTCCCCTGGCGCAAAACGCTGCTCGGTAATCAGTTCTTGCAGCAGTTGTCTATCCAGCGAGGTCAGCATTTTCATCAGGCTGCTGGTCACGGCCGTGTCCGTTAACCCTCCGTCAGACGGTTCGGCGGTGCGGATACGTTGCAGTTCAGCGTCGGTGACTCTGTTGGTCATTGGTTCGGTGGTAATTGTGTAATTGGGGGAACCAATTACACAATATATGGCGTGCTGGCCCCCGTCTTTGCCATCCCCTTTTCATCCAGCGAAACATCAATGCAGGCCGGGAGGCCACTGGCAAAGGCGCGGGTCAGCGCGGGGCCAATCTCAGCCGGGTCGTCTACGTGTTCGCCGTAGCCGCCCATCGCTTGCACAATTTTATCATACCGGGTGGGGGCCAGTTTGGTGGCAATGGCCCGCTCTTCGCCGACCATGTTCACCTGTGGCCCACGAATTTGCCCCCAACCGGCGTCGTTGCCGACGATGGCCACGATGGGCAGGTGGTAGCGCACGGCCGTGTCAAATTCAAAGCCATTCAACCCAAATGAGCCATCCCCACTGACGATTAACACCTTCTTCTGCGGGTGCAAATGTTGGGCAGCAATGGCAAAGGGGGCGCCTACACCCAGACAGCCCAACGGGCCGGGGTCCAGCCATTGGCCGGGCAGGGTCACGTCCAACACCTTCGCCGCTGCGCTGACAATATCGCCGCCATCCCCCACCACAATCATCTCTTCATCCAGCAATTTGTTGATTTCGGCGGCAAAACGGAAATGGTTGACCGGCGCATCGTCCAGCATTTCCCAGGCAGTCTGTTGGTCGCGCTTTTTCTGCTCCCAACCGCGTACCTCGTCCAGCCAAGCACCCCAACGGATGCCTTGCAATCCTTCGCTGAGCGCCTCCAGCACCAGCCGCGAATCGGCGAGCATGGCGACATCGGCCTGGCGGTTGTGGTTCAGTTCACCAGGGTCATTTTCTATCTGAATCAATTTGGCAGTGGGATTCCACCCTTCCAGCCCATATTTCAGGCGAAAATCGAGCGGCGTGCCGATGAGCAGCACGGCGTCCGCTTCACGCAGCGCCTTTGAACGGGCGGATTTGAAGCAGTGTGGGTGGGTCATGGGCAGCGTACCCCGCCCCGCGCCGTTGGTAAAGACGGGCACGGCCGTTTGCTCCGTAAATTCGCGCAGGGCATCACTGGCCCCATCCCAATACACCTGTGTCCCGGCAATCAGGATTTGCGCGTTCCGCAAAATCTCAAACATCGCTTGAATCGCGCTGAGTTCGGGGGCTATCGGTTCAACTACAAATTTGGGGGCAATCTCCGGCACATCTATGGCGTTAAACAGCACGTCAAAGGGCAGTTCGATGAAAACGGGGCCGGGCCGTCCGCTGAGGGCCAGTTTGAAAGCGTCGGCCAGTTGCGCCGGAATCTCTTCCGTCTTTTGCACGGTGAAACTGGCTTTAGTGAAGGTCTGGAACATTTCGGTCTGGGGCATTTCTTGTAACGCGCCCCGGCCACGGGTGCGCAGGGGGGCCGCGCCGCCAAAGAGGATCATCGGGCTGCGCGCCTGGTAGGCATTGGCTACGGCCGTGACTGCATCCGTCACTCCTGGCCCGGCCGTGACGATGGCTGCGCCGATGTTGCGTGTCAGCCGGGCATAGGCATCGGCGGCGTGCCCGGCTGCCTGTTCGTGCCGGAAATCAATCACGCGGATGTTGTTGTTCAAACAACCTTCATACACGGGCGCAATGTGCCCGCCGCACAGGGTATACAGAGTATCCACTCCTTGCGCTGCCAACGCCCGCGCCACCAGTTCACCACCATGTGTAAATTGCATGTTGCCTCCTTAATTTTCGTAATCCGTTATCCGATTACGGATTACGGAATCCATCAAAAGCCGGTGGCGCGTTGTCATGATCATCAATCTCCCACGTTTTGCGCCAGAGGGAGTACGCGCCGTCAATTTTGAGCGTCTCGCCGCTGATGTAGGCGGCGGCGGGGGAGAGCAGAAAGACAATGGCGGCGGCCGTTTCGCTTTCCGTGCCCATCCGTTTGTAGGGAATATCTTTGACAACCTGGGGTAGCAGTTCTTGTTTTACAAAGTCGGGATATTTGTCCAGGCCGCTGGAATCAATGATGCCAGGGGCGACGGCGTTGAGGCGCACACCGGAACGCGCCCATTCGACGGCCAATGTCTTAGTCAGGTTTTCCACGCCCGCGCGGGCGGCGGCGGAATGGGCCATGCCGGGATAACCGCGCCAATTGTCAATGAGCATGTTGACGATGACGCCGCCGTGTTGGTGCATATATTGATTATACGCTTCGCGGCACATGAGGAAGGTGCCGGTGAGGTTGGTTTCGACAACGGCCGTGAACCCCTTCAACGTAATCATCTCCGCCGGACTGAGGAATTGGCCACCGGCATTGTTCACCAGTCCATGCACGGCCCCCTGTGCGGCCAATACCTGGGCGAACAGGTTTTGCACCTGGCTCTCTTCGCGGATGTTGCAAGGCACGGCCGTGACGCTGCCCCCGCTCTGGCTGATTTCCTGGCGCACGGTTTCCAGCTTTTCCGGGTCGCGCCCGGCAATCACCACATGCGCCCCCAATGATGCCAGTTCGTGCGTGGTGGCGCGGCCAATGCCGCTGCCGCCGCCGGTGACGATGATGGTTTGCCCGGCAAATAAATCGGGCCGGAAAACAGAGTGATAGGTCATGGGGTTTCCTCGTCTGGGGGCACGGCCGTTTCGTCTACGGCCGTTTTGCCTGTGGCGGTCGCTTCGATAGCTGATACTTCTACGGCCACTTCCGTGGCCACTTCCTTCAATTCTCGTTTGAGCAGTCGGCGTGGTGTGCCCGGCTCAATTCTGATCTCGGCCAGCTTGAGGATGAAGCTAGATAGCAAGCCCAGGCCGATGACGATGTAAAGGGTGGTAAATAATTTGGTGAACGGTTGCGTGGGGGAGAGGTCACCATAGCCAACGGTTGCCAGGGTGACAATTGTAAAGTAGAAAGAGTCTACCCACGACCAGCCTTCAAACTCACGGTAAAACAGCGTACCTAGAGCAATAACGCCTAAAACCGTCCAAAAAAGGCCGCGAAATTCCTTATCTTGCCAGCCACCTTTGAGTCGCCGCCAGGCCTGCACAATAAAAAAGTATAAGGCGATCATACCTTTCCTATGAAAAGAGTGTCAGGTGTCAGGTGGTAAGTTTCAACACCTGACACTTGACACCTGGTACATGACACTAACACTGGTTCTCTTGTAGTTGCTGCAAAATACTACGCACGTTGGCGGGCTGCCAGCCGGGTGGTTTGAGCAGTTTGCCGTCGGCGCGGCGGGGGCCGCTCAGTTTTTCCATGTTGGCGCGGTGGACTTCGGCGTAGACGGCGTCGGCGTTGATGCCCAGAGTGGCAAATGTGCCATAGACGACGTAGAGCAGGTCGGCCAGTTCGTGGGCTAATGGCGCCAGGTCTACGGCCGTGCCCATCTCACCATTCAACGCCGCAAAGGCTTCCATCACTTCCCGGTACTCTTCCTGAATGAGGGTGCAGCGCAACGCCAGTGTATCAGGATGGGGAATGGTGGGGGCGGTGGGTGTGGCTTCCAGGGCCGTGTGAAAATCTATGATCTTCTCAAAATTAGTTTGCGGCATGGAAAACCTCGGTGATGAGTTGGGACAAAGGCATGTGCGCCAGTGAATTAAGGCGGAGGTCGGCCAGGGAAAAGTCGAGGGCGTGGGTCATGTTGTTGGGCACGGCCGTGACCCAAACCCCTGCTGCCTTCGCCGCCCGCACGCCATTGAGCGAATCTTCCAACGCCAATGCCCGGTCTGCCGCCATGCCCAACTGTGCCAGCACAAAATGGTAGACGGCCGGGTCCGGTTTGGGGCAGTCACCGACGTCATCGCGGCAGGCAACGGCCGTGAAGTAAGAAGTGATGTCCAACTGTTGCAAATGTTCATCTACCCAACTATGGCGGGAACTGGATGCCAGCCCGATAGGCAGTCCCATCTCTCTGGCGCTCTGCAAATAGGCCAGCACGCCGGGCATCATCGTCTCTTGAGCCAGGAGTTCCCGATCACGCTGGCGGCGTTGTGGTTCCAGCGTATGCCGGTCAACGGGTCGGCCGATTTGTGCTTCCAGATGAGCATAGGGATCAAAATAGGTGGAGCCGATGTTTTGCTGCCATTGCGTGATGGGAAATGGTTGGCCGAAGGCGGCGAATATCTCTTGCCAGGAGAGATACTCGGTATATTCCGTATTCAAAATGAGGCCATCAAAATCAAAAATAAGTGCGTCAATCATGACGGGGGATTATACCCCCGTTTGCCGCTCATTCCACGCGCCGTGTGGAATGAGCGGCAAAGATTCAGCAGTCGCCTAGAAACAGTTATTAGGCTCTGTCATTCCCGCGAAAGCGGGAATCCACAAAGGGGTGGATGCCCGCCTACGCGGGCATGACCATTTCAATAGATAACCTTTTTAGACACGCTCTCACAATTTAGACGGACGAAAAGACGGTGTTTGTTATTGTGATTCATGCACTTAGTGAGGACTAACGAAAAAATGAATGGATCGCGTAGATTTTCACAAGAGGGGGTGGCACAATGGGCGTATGGAAGAGCGACAAAAATTGACACGCTATGCCTGGCTTTCGATCCTCACGGCCGTCTTCACCATCACCCTGAAAGCCACCGCCTACTGGCTCACCGGGTCGGTCGGCTTGCTGAGTGATGCGTTGGAGTCGGGCGTGAATCTGGCGACGGCCGTGTTTGCCCTGCTCATCCTTACCATTGCCGCCCGCCCGCCAGACGAGGAACACGCCTACGGCCACAGCAAGGCTGAGTATTTTGCCGGGGGCGTGGAAGGCGGTCTGATTATGGCGGCGGCGTTGATCATTGCGGTCACGGCCGTGCCCCGCCTCATCAACCCACAACCTTTAGAGCAGTTAGGGTTGGGTCTGGTCGTTTCCGTTGTGGCCGCCGCGGCCAATGGGCTGACGGCGTTCATCTTGCTGCGAGCGGGCCGCCATTACCGTTCGCTGACGCTGACGGCGGACGGCCGTCATCTGTTGACCGATGTGTGGACGACGGGTGGGGTGCTATTGGGGCTGGCGGTGGTGGCTTTTACCGGTTGGCTGCGTTTGGATGCGGTGATTGCCCTGGCAGTGGCGGCGCAAATCACGTACACCGGTTTTGGCTTGCTGCGGGAGGCGGTGAATGGGCTAATGGATGTGGCCTTGCCGGAGGAGGAAGTAGCGGAGGTGACGGCCGTGTTGGACAGCTTTCGGGAACGCGGCATCCAATACCATGCCTTACGCACCCGCCGCAGTGGGGCGCAGCGATTTGCTTCCGTCCACATTCAAGTACCGGGCGATTGGAGTGTGCAAGCGGGCCATACGCTGCTGGAAGAGATCGAATGTGAACTGCACGGCCGTCTGGCCCCCATTACCATCATCACCCACCTGGAGCCATTAGAAGACCCCGTTTCCTGGGAAGATATTCCGCTCAATCGGGAGTTTAATGAGGGTGGCAAGTAGCACGTTGCATGTTGCAGGTGTTCACTTGCTACCTGCCACCTGCTACCAACCAATGTATACTCCCCCCCCATGAACGTTGTCCTCCTCTCCACCTATGATCTGGGGCATCAACCATTTGGCCTGGCTTCGCCGGCCGCCTGGCTGCAAGAGGCCGGGGCGCATGTGACCTGTGTGGATGTCACCATTCAGCCGTTGTCTGAGGCTATCCCTGATCTTAAAGCTGCCCATCTCATTGCCCTGTACCTGCCCATGCACACCGCCACGCGGCTGGCAGTGGCGCTGATTCCCCGCCTGCGGCGGCTGAACCCCACCGCCCACCTGTGCGCTTATGGCCTTTATGCCCCGATGAATGAACATTATCTGCGCCAACAAGGTGTGCAGACGATTTTGGGTGGGGAATTTGAGCAGGGGTTGGTGGATTTGGTGGCGGCGCTGGCTGAGATGCGGCCAATCAAACTGCCGCCGGTCTCGTTGGCGCGGCAGCAGTTTCGGCTGCCGGTAAGGGCGGGATTGCCCGGTCTGGAGAATTATGCCCATCTGCAATTGAATGGAGCGGGACAAAAGGTAGTGGGATATACGGAGGCGTCGCGGGGCTGTAAACATTTGTGCCGCCATTGCCCGATTGTGCCGGTGTATCACGGCCGTTTCCGCATCATCCAGCCGGAGATTGTGTTGGCCGATATTCGCCAGCAGGTGGCGGCGGGGGCGCAGCATATCACCTTTGGCGACCCGGACTTTTTTAATGGCCCAACTCATGCCATGCGTATTATCCAGGCATTGCACCAGGAATTTCCCCATATCACCTATGATGTGGTGATCAAAATTGAACATTTGCGGCATCACGCCGATTTGCTGCCACAACTGCGGCAGACGGGCTGCCTGTTTATTACCAGCGCGGTAGAGTCGCTGGATGACCATGTTTTGCAGATTTTTGACAAGCAGCACACCCGCGCCGACTTTTTACAGGCGTTAGCTCTATGCCAGGCAGCCGATCTGTTGTTAGTTCCAACTTTTGTCGCTTTCACACCCTGGACGACAGCGGCGAGTTATGTGGCTTTCCTGGCGGAGATTGAAGCGTTGGGGCTGGTGGAGCAGGTGTCGCCTATTCAATTGGCGATCCGGTTGCTGATTCCGGCGGGGTCGAAGTTGTTGGAATTGGCAGAGGTGTGGGAGTTGGTACGGCCGTTTGACCCGACCGCTCTGGTCTATCCCTGGGCACATCCTGATCCGCAGGTGGATGCGCTTTACGAAGCGGTGTTTGCTCAGGTGAAAGCCAGCCAAAATGCCGGGGAGCCGCGCCGGTTGACCTTTGAGCGCATCTGGCAGGCGGCGACGGCCGTGCTGCCCATCACCGACATCCCCGCCCGCACCCTTTCCCCAGAGCCGGTATTTGTACCCACACTCAGCGAAGAGTGGTACTGATGTGCGGAACCATTTGCGGAGCAGTTTGCTTCCGATTTCGTTTGATTTTTAGGACAGCTATATGGATAGCACCCCGGTAGAAAGACGTGAACAGATTGTGGCCTGGTTGCGCGAGGATCAACTGTTGCGCATTGACGACCTTGTGCAACGTCTTGGTGTTTCCACCATGACCGTTCACCGTGACCTGACTGCTTTGTCGGAAGCTGGCCTGGTAGAAAAAGTTCACGGTGGCGTGCGCCTGCCAGACCCTAACCTGGTGACTACGGAAACCTGTTTGCTCTGCCAGATGCCGGTCAAACGCCGGTTACATTTTGTGTTGACCACCCGGAATAATGAAGTGATTCGTGCCTGCTGCCCACATTGTGGCCTGTTACTGTTGCACACCAGAACCGATATTGCGACGGCGTTGTTACGGGATTTTATTTACGGCCGTATCCTCAACGTGCATCAGGCCTATTTTGTGGTGGAAAGCCGCATTGCCGTCTGCTGTGTGCCCAGTGTATTAGCCTTTGCCAGCCATACGGACGCCTCCGATTTTCAGCAAGGTTTTGGGGGACAGGTGATGCAGTTGCCCCAGGTACATGACTTCCTTTCTCATTCCCATCACATCCACTCCTGATGTTTCAGACGGTCGCTATGACCAGACTTGTGCCAATCAGCCACAGTGATATAATTTGCGATAAATCACAAAAAATAACAGATTAGCAACTTCAACATTTTTTGTGAAAGGCCAAAAATATGAAGTGGACCAAATGGGGCATCATCATCATTTTGTGTTGGTTGACCGGTTGTCAACGTACCCATGAATTTGCCGGTACGCTATTGCCTGAGCCACAGCCAGCGCCAGATATTGTGCTGGAGTCGGCCAATGGGCCGGTGAGTTTGCATGATTTTGAAGGCCAGTACACCTTTGTTTATTTTGGCTACCGCTTTTGCCCTGACGTTTGCCCGATAACCATGGGCAAATTAAAGCAGGTCAGATTGGAGTTAGGGGAGCGTGGTGACGAGATGGCTGTGGTGATGATCACCGTTGATCCGCAGCGTGATACCCCCGAAGCATTGGCTGAATATATGAGCTATTTTGATGACTCGTTTGTGGGTTTATCAGGTGATCAAGAAGCTATTGATGCCGTCGGCAAACCATTTGGCCTTTATTACAACCAGCACGAAGGATCAGAAGCCTCCGGCTATCTGATCGATCATACATCCCGCTTCTTTTTACTAGACAGAGAAGCGAATGTCATCGCTTCTTATGCCCATGAAACGTCCAGGGACGCCCTGTTAGCGGACGTGCTCTATCTGATTGAAAATCAATAATGAAGCCATCCAGGGCTTTTATCACAAAGGAGACTAAGGATGAAGTATTACGGTTTGTTCGCATTTTTATTAACAGGTTTGTTTCTTTTGGCTGCCTGCGGCGCTTCGGAATCAGAATCAATTACGGTAGAAAATGTGCGTGCCAACATGACCTTACCCACTGATACCGGTTCATTCTGGATGCTCATTACCAATAATTCAGACACAGATGATGCGTTGGTAGGAGCCTCCGTAGATGGTTGTGGCGTCATTGAGCTGCACGATATGGCGATGGAAAACGAGGTGATGGTGATGCGACCGGTGGAGGGAGGACAAATTCCGATTCCGGCGGGGCAGACGGTAGAGCTAAAACCGGGTGGATTGCATGTGATGTGTTTGCAAAAAGTAGCGCCACTGGAATTGGGGACGAAGGTGACGATTGACCTGGAATTTGCCAATGCCGGGACGTTGACGGTGGAAGGGGAAGTGGTGGACCCGGCGATGAGCAGCGGGGGGATGAACAATAATTGAGATGAGCGATTGATTGGGAGATTAAAGCACTCAATCTCCCAATTGCCTGAGCATTCCTCACGGCCGTATCCTAAAGCCGTTCCCCAAACAAAGCCCGCCCTACTCGTATATGGGTTGCCCCCTCTTCAATGGCGATCTCAAAGTCATCGGTCATGCCCATAGAGAGTTGCAGGCGGGCGGGCAGGGCCAGGCTATTTTGCAGGTGGGTGGCTAACTGGCGAGTACGTCGAAAGACGGCGCGAATCTCCTCCGGCGGCGCATCCCAGGGGGCCATGGTCATCAGCCCGGCCAGGGCCAGACCAGGCACGGTTATGATTTCTACCGCCGCGTGATGGAGCACGGCCGTTTGCCCTTCATCCTCTTCCCACCGCGTGCAGTCAAAACCGGACTTGCTGGTTTCTCCACTCATATTCACTTCCAAAAAGATGGGTAAGGCAAAATGTGGGTTGGCGGCACGGCCGTTAGCCGCCAGATCACGTGCCAGTCGGTGCGCAATTTTGAGTCGCTCCAGAGCGTGAAACACGTCTGCATGAGCGGCTGCCAGGGCCGTTTTACGGCTCTGCAATGTGCCAATGAGGTGCCAGGTGACGCCGCTGTTCGCGCCGAGATGGGTTTCCAGGTACGGCCGTTTCTCTGCCAACTCCTCTGCCCGATTTTCGCCAAAATGGCGTAGCCCGGCCGCATACGCCGCCAACACCGTCTCCGGCGGCCACGTTTTGGTCACCGCTACCAGCGTAATGTCATCCGGGTTTCGCCCTACGCGGCTGGCGGCCGATTTTATGCGTTGGTGTACGGCCGTGACCCTTTCCGCAATAGCTTTACCTTCCATATCCATTGCCTACAATCAACCAGAATAACTGATTTTGAAGATGATCCCCGTGGCCCAATCGGCAACGTAGAGGCTGCCGTCAGGCCCGGTAACGACGTCAATAGGGGCGGCAAAACCGGTGGCAAAATTGACCGGCGCGGAACCGCCGGCACGAATGTGCATAATCTTTTGCGCGCCGACAAACGAACTCCACAGCGCCACAAACATGCTATTGTAATAACCGGGGAACTGGTCTGCTAGATAAACTTCAATGCCCGTGGGGGAGGAGCTGGGCGCAAATGTGACCAATGGCGGAATGACCGTTACCCCTTCCGGTGGGCTGAAGCAAACATCACAATCATAGTAGGGATAACCGTGCTGCCCGCCGGGCACAACCCGGTGCAGTCGTTCGGGTGGATCAAAGTCCGGTGTGTTGTCGGTGGCCCATAACTGACCGTTGGCGTCCCAGGCGATGTCATAGGGGTTGCGAAAACCACGCGCATACACGCTAACTTCGCCGGTGTCCGGGTTGAAGCGCAAGATACTGGCCTCCAATGGATGCAGTTCATCCTGACGGCCGCTGCCATCCAATATCTCACCATGATCGGCGCGCGCGCCCACGCCCACGTATCCATACCCATCTGACCCAAAGGCAATGCCATTAGCCGAATGGAAAAAGGTATAACAACAGGGCAGCCCGCCAATCAATTGCCCCTGATTGACAATGGAAACCTGGGCTTCGCCACCGACATTCTCATTGACTACCCGGTCGGAGACATAGAGCTTGTTCGTGCCGGGACGGAAGGCGATCCCGGTAGGCGTATTGAAGCCGGTGGCATAGGTATTCACGTTGCCGTCGCTGTCCATGGTCAGAATGCTGCCTGCTTGCATGGCAATATACAGCAGCCCATCCGGGCCAAAAGTGATGCTGGTGGGGTTGCCAATAACGCGCCCTACGTAGGTGACATCAAAACCAGCCGGGATGTTGATGCGGTTTTCCCAGCCCACCTTGTCATCAAAACCAGGGTAGTTGTTGTCTGCGGGGGGGGGAACGTTACCGGCCGGAGGAGGCGCGGCAGTCGTTGGCGTTTGAGTGGTGCTTCCGGTGGCAGTTGGGGGGGCAGCAGTGGGATTTGTTGGCCCGGCTGTCGCCGATGGCGTGATTTCCACCTCTTCTGTGGCGGTAGCTGCCGCTGTCGGCGTGTTTGCGGCCGGTTCTTCAGAGGTTGTGCTGCCGGTGGTGGGCACGGCCGTTGCCGTTGCCGGTTCGGGAACTGGTGTATTGGTGGCGGGTACGGCCGTCGCCGGTAAGGTTGTGTTGGTGGCTGCCGGTGGGTTGGTGGCCGTGGGCACAACGGCGACAGTGGTGGGCGGAGGCGGCGTGGCAGTTGGTGTCTGTGCGCCACATGCTGCCAGCAGCAGAATAAACAGAATAAGGATGACTCTGTTCCACTTCATTGATCGGTTGCTCCTGTAAAACAAGTTTGTAGTAGGCGATTCATCGCCTGTTGATGGCCCTGAAGTGCCGACTACGAACGTTACTTTACCAGAAGGTGTGACAAATTTCACACACGGTCACGCTCTACTAACAGAGTGACGGGGCCATCATTGTGAATTTCGACGTCCATATGTGCGCCAAACATGCCGGTAGCGACCACAAAACCCGCCTCGCGTAAGCATTGGCAGAAATGTTCTACCAGGGGTTCGGCCTGTTCGGGGCGGGCGGCGGCAGTAAAAGACGGCCGTCGCCCCTTTTGCGCGTCACCATATAAGGTAAATTGGGACACCACCAGAAAACTGCCACCCACATCAGCCAGTGACAGGTTCATTTTGCCCGCCTCATCTTCAAACAGGCGCAGCCAGGCGACTTTGGCAGCCAGCCAATCCGCTTCGGCCCTGGTATCACTGTGGGTGACGCCCAGGAGGATGACAAAACCGCGCTCAATCTGGCCGGTGACACGGCCGTTGACAGTGACGCGGGCGGAGGAGACACGTTGGAGTAAAGCGCGCATGGAGGTGAGGGTAATCGGTTATCGGACTTCGGATTACGCAGTAACCTGGATGATGACCAGGGAAATATCATCGGAATGGTCTTGGGCGGCAGCGAGGAGGGCAGGTACGGCCGTTTCCGGCGTATTATTCTGCAAATGCGTGGTAATTTGCTCCGTGGTCAGCGTATCCCACACACCATCACAGCACAACACCAGCATGTCACCTGGCTGCAACCAGCGCAGAAAAATATCTACTTCCGGCGTTTCGTGTGAACCCAAGGCATGCATAATGACATTGCGGTACGGGTGCGTGGCTGCCTCTTCGGGCGCCAAATGGCCTTGCCGCACCAGCCAGTCTACTACCGAGTGGTCAACCGTGATCTGCTCTAGTTGCTGCCCGCGATAGAGGTAAGTACGGCTGTCGCCGATGTTGGCAATAACCGCCAACGTTCCGTAAATCAGGGCACAGGTGAGGGTACTGGCCATGCGTGCGTTTTGCTCTTTAGCTTGCGCATAGATTTTTTCGTTGGCGGCGACGATGGCTTCATACAGGTGCGATTGCAGAAATTGAGCAGCCTGGGCTGGGGATGATGATATTTGTTCCCATAGGGGCTGAATAGCATCATAAATGGTGTTAACGGCCGTCTGGCTGGCCAGATTACCGTCTTTATGCCCACCCACGCCATCAGCCACCATAAAAAGGCCACAGGTAGTTGCCCCTACGTTGGTTACACTGGCATGAATGGAATCCTGGTTTTCAGATTGACCAGGCAGTTTGGCTTCCGTTTGAGCGGCAACGATGAGCGGCATGGCAAACACCTTTTATTCTTGATAATCCCAACCAAAGTCAACTTCCAGTCTTTGTTCACCGGCGGCCAAATTGATGCCCTGACGACCTGTGCCCAGTGCAGGCCACGTCCAATTGCCGGGAATAAACAGGTCCACGTTAGCTGGACTGAGGGCGTCTATGGCTACGCAATACAAACCTTCGTCCAGATTGGTGAAGCGATAGAGGCCATCCGCATCGGTCACGGCCGTTTGCAAAATGGCGTCGGCATCCGGCACACCGGTATCGGGGCACGCGCCTTCGGCCAGAATAACCGTCACACCAACCAGCCGTGGCTCATTGATAAGCGAACCATCACCTATAAACTGGCCGGTGTCTTCAATTTCCACACAACCCACTGAAGGCGTCCCGTCTGTTCTGATGAAACAGACATCTTCCCATACCACGCCGCCAATGGCAGCGGAATTAGGTTCGGCGGTGGGTTCGGGCACGCCGACCACAATTTGCGTCCAGATGACTTCATCTGGGAAACCATCTACCCCAAAACGCTGCCCGGTGCTGTTGGCCATGACCCAATCGCTGCGATAGGTGCCTACCGCTTCAGGGGCGGTGAAGGTCACAAATACACTCACTTCTTCACCGGGGGCGACGGGATTTGCCAAGGGTACAGATTCAGGCGCGCCCATCTGGTCACCACCAGCGAACACCAGGCTATATCCTGTTGTCCAGGGGCACGTGCCACTGTTACGCAGCCGCCACCCTTTTTCAAATGTGTCGCTGGGGGCAATGACAGTATCATCGGGAATGCTGAGGTCAGCAATAAAGGCGATGCTGTTGGTGCAATTTGCCAGGTCTATGTCTGCTTCGGGTAAAAGGGCAAAGTCCCAGCCAAAGTTGACATCGGTTTTGATTTCGCCATCGGTCAGGGTCACGGCCGTGACATTGAGGCCGGGAAATGTCCATACGCCAGGCAACAGGCTGGCATTTTCTGTCGCTTCGGTATCAATGGAGACACAATAATCACCGGCGGTCAGACCGTCAAACACATAGTCGCCATCGGCGTCGGTGAGGGTGGTCGCCAGACCGGTGGCCGGGCAAGAACCGCTGCCCAGGCTCACCAGGATGTTGCTCAGGCCCGGTTCACCATCTTCCAAACGGCCGTTAGCCTCAAATGTGCCGTCATCTCCTACGGGCACGCAGCCAGTGGAAAGGGCAATTTGCGCCCCTGTTTCATCGGCCAGGACGGTGCAAAGATCATGCCAGACACGGCCGTTGATGATGGCGCTGGCGGAATCAGTGGGGGTGGCTGTTTCTGCGGCCAGTACGTTATCCACGTCCAATGTGAATGTTGTCGTCACCCCGTTCACATCTACCGTATATGTGCCGGCGGGCAGCCCCTCCACATCCAGAGGAACCACTTCATCAAAAGGGACCACAACTTGCGTACAGAGCATATTGGCCGGGCGGATAGTGGAAATGGTAACCACAAACGTGTTGCCTTCTTGTTCAGCGCGGCTTTGCTCGATCAGCGTGCAGCCGTCCGGCAAATTTCCTTGTGCCCGCACGTTAATCTGGACGGGAAAGGATTCCAACACTTGTATCTCCACGCTGTCTACGGTAGCAATCCCCTGTACAGGTTCAGAGGAAATAGCAGTAGTGGCGGTTGGTTCAAGCGTGGCGTTGGGAAGCGTATCGGTGGGAGTAGGGGGTAAATCAGTTGGTGTTTCTGGGGTGGCGGTTGCGCCCACGATTTGATTAGCCAGATCACCACAGGCGGTTAACAAAAAAACCAGCCCAAAACTTAAAAGAACGATCAAGGTTTGTCTCATAATCCTCTCCTCAATAAGCGGGATTATAAAGTATGCGTGGCGGCTTTACAACGAAGACGGCCGTGCCCGCAACGTTTTTTCATTTGCTGGTTGGGTTGCGCATGGCTAGAATCTTCTGGCTATGTTCTCAAATTTACTCGTTACTGTTCAATAAAAGGGGGTATTTCATGTTCGATATAACAACGGCAAAACCAGGGGGGGCGTTACGGCCGTTAAGCGCCGGACAACTATTCGACCGGGCCATTCGCCTCTACCGCAATCACTTCCTCACCTTCATCGGCATCATTGCCATCTCCCAAATCCCCATTACTGTCGCCAATATCTTGTTATCGGTACTCGCGCCTGCTCCCGACACCTCGGCGGTGACCAGAGATGTGTTTGGGGATTCAGCATGGGTCGGGTTTTTGCAGATGACACAGGCGGCCGGTACCAGTTCTACCCTTGGCTCATTTGTGGTCAGCATTCTCAGTTGGGCATTAAGTTTGATTGGCGCAGCGGCGCTGACCCGTATGGCAGTGGATGCTTACTTTGGCAATCCAGGTGGCATCCTTGACGGGTATCGCCGTCTGGGGGGTAGGTGGCGTTCGTTGTTGGGCGCGGTTTTCCTGGCGGGTATTGTCGGCGCTTTGTTGGGTTTTTGGACGCTCATTCCGTTGATTGGCTGGTTTACCGGGCCGGGCTTGATCTTCTTTTACGCGCTGGTGGTGGTGCCGTTTATTACGCCGGTGGTGGTAGTGGAACGTAAAAAAGCGTCCGATGGGTTGCCCCGCGCCCTGGAACTGGCGCAGCGCCGTTTCTGGTGGTTTATTGGTTTTATGCTGCTGCTGGGAATCTTTTCGCAGGTGATTGTGACCGGCCCGGCTTTGTTGCTGGCCGGTGGCGTGTCGGCGCTCACGGGGGAGGGGCTTAGCCCGATGACTTCGGCCATTATTTTTCAGACGATCAATTTACTGCTGCGGCTGATTTATTTGCCGGTGCAACTGACCTGTGTGCTACTCATTTATCTGGATGTGCGGGTGCGCACCGAGGGGCTAGACCTGGCGCTCAAGGCGGCGATGGATGAGGAAAACCCCGACACAGCGCCGGAGCCTCTGGCGATTGTGGCCGATGCGCCGTATCCCAATCTCGGTGTTTTCCCGCGGCGCTCAGATTTGGGGCAATATTTTCTGTTTTCATTGGCGGTTTTGGGTGTGTATATGGCCTTTGTGATGGTGGTTGTAGCAATTGGTGTCTTGGTTGGTGGCTTATAAGGCGTACTCATGGTGAAATGGTGGTTGGTTGTTCTGGTGGGGGTATTGTTCTGCCTGGCTCTTCCGGTTTCTCTGCACGCGCAATCTGAACCTGTGCCGGTGGCCGACTATTGGCAGCGGTTGGCCGATTTGCGGACGTTGGTTGCCGACCTGGCAGATGGCGGTGAAGAAGTTGACCCGCAGATATTGAATGTCGCCGCGGCCGAGTTGGAACGGATCACGGCCGTATTCCTGCCCGACGGCCGTATCCTCCCCATCCAACCCACCGCCCTCATCCACGAATTAACGGCCGAGACGCCAGACCTGCCGCGTCTGGTGCAATTGCTCGATGCATTGTTGGATGAACAGGCCGCCTGGCCGGAACCGGGTATGCCCTATGATGCCGCAGCGTTGGCCGCCATCCTCGCCCGTGACGAATTCAACTACACCCCAGAGCCGGAAAACTTCTTGCAGCGAATGTGGCGCGACTTTAACCGCCAGCTTCAAGAACTACTGGCCCGTATTCTGGAAGTAACCGGCCTGGGCGGGGTGCTGCCTACTTTCCTCAACGTGTTTGGCGCGGTAGCCCTGGCCTTTGTCATCTACTACGCCCTGCGTGGGTTGATTGCCGATTTCAGCGCCAGTTCACAGTTGGATGAGGATGAGCTACATGGGGAACTGTTGACGGCCGACCTGGCCTTGAAACGGGCCGAAGAACTCTCCACCGGCGGCGATTACCGCACGGCCGTGCGCTACCTCTACCTCTCCTCCCTGCTGCTGCTGGAAGAACGGGGGCTGCTGCGTTATGACCGGTCGCTGACCAACCGCGAATATCTGCGCACCCTGGCCCACCAGCCGCGCCTGGCAGCCGTGCTGCGCCAGGTGATTGATGTCTTTGACCGCGTCTGGTACGGCTTCCAACCCATCAGCAAAGAGAGCTACGAAGTGTTTGCGCGGCAGGTAGACAGCTTGAAAGAGCAAAAGAGAGAGGAGACATGAGACGCCTCTCTCGCGATTCCTGGCTGGCGCTGCTGTTGATTGTGTTGTTCACGGCCGTGACCGCCCTGGCCATCCTTCAAGAAACATTAGCCGCGCAGCAAGCGCCGCCTTTAGCCAGCTTTTCCAGCCAGCCAGATGGGGCGCGGGTGCTGTGGCTTTATCTGGAGCAGTTGGGGGTGGAGGCGCGTAACCCCACGCTGGATAATTTTACCATTTCGTCAGAGTATGATGTGATGTTGCTGCTGGCGCCACAAACGGCCGTCACCCCCCCAGAGTGGCAGGCGATAGAAGGCTGGGTAGAGCAGGGGGGCACGCTCTTTCTGGTGGGTGATGACGCCTTCACCAATCAGGCGCTCGACCATTTTGGTTTTCGCCTGAGCTATACCGGAGATACGGAAACGGCCGTGTTCCCCCAAACACCCTTGCTGGCCGCCCCCCCGTTGCCCGCCGACGCTGCCCTGACCACCACTTATGCCCTGCAAACGAACCGTGATGATTTTGTGACCCACTTTGCTACGGCGGATGGTGACCCGGTGGTGGTCTCCTGGGTGCAGGGCGACGGCCGTATCCTCCTCAGCGCCAATCCGGCCCCGTTTACCAATGTGGGGCTGCAAGACCCGGCCAACGCCGGCTGGGTGCTGGGGCTGCTGAACACGGCCGGTGATCCGCAAGTCATCTTTTTTGATGAATGGCATCATGGCGTGCGGGGGGCAGTGGTGGTGACGGCCGGTAACTGGTTGCAGCGCACACCGGGCGGGCGGGCACTGCTCTATGTGGCGCTGGTGTTGTTTGTGGGCTTACTGTTGCAAGGGCGCATCTTTGGCCGCCCGCTGCCCATGCCCCACACGCTGACGCGCCGTGCGCCACTGGAATATATTGCCGGTATTGCCAATCTCAGCCGCCGCGCCGGGCACCGCACGGCCGTACTCCAGGATTATCGCCACCGCCTGAAGCGTGAACTCGGCTTTCGCTACCGGCTGAACCCCACGCTGCCGGATGAAGAATTTGTGGCCCGACTGGCGGAGTTGGACACGGCCGTTAATCCTCAAGAACTGCTTGCCTTGCTCCACCAACTGCAAACCGCCCGCAGCGAGCATGAGATGGTGCAGGCGGCGGCAGCGGCGGCCAGCTATAACCTCCCGGAGCTTTAGAAGCTCCGGGAGGTTTGGCTGCTTTTTAGATCAAATCTTCGGGTGACTTTTCGTTGGATGGCATGGCCCACAAACTCCCCACGATTATGATGCCCCCCACCGGAACCAGCAGGAACAACTGCCACCAACCGCTGTAGCCGGCATCGTTCAGGCGGCGCGTGCCGGCCGCCACCCAGGGCAGCAGCAGCACAATGAACACCGCACTGCCCAGCCCCTCACTCAGATAGGTGAACGCGGAGACGAGCAGGAGGAGGAACAGGGTGAACCACCAGAACTCGGCGCGGGACGCACGGCCGTGAAACGTGCCAGTTTTGAGTAGGCAGGTGCGTATTGCGTGAAAGAATGTCATGCTGCTGCTTTCGTCGCCTTCGTCGTGGACATCGGATTTGAACGTGTCGGTCATTTTTGTGTCTAACTCCTTGCCGAATAATGAGACGGCTTCTCGTAATGATGTAACCCAATGTTGTGAAGCGGGTTCGTCTTCATTTTTAGCCATTTCTCCGTTGCCCACAACTGTGGAATTCCCCAGTTTTAGCACCAGTTCCACGCGGGAACCCACTTCAAACTTGTTGTAAATGTTGTTGAGATGGAATTCAACGGTGCGCTCGGAGATGTGGAGGGAGGAAGCCATTTGTTTGTTACTTTTCCCTTCCAGCAGCAGATTAACCACTTCCCGTTCACGGCCGCTCAGGTTGTCCAATTGTGTCATGGTGTTGTTCCTTATTCAGTCACCGGGTGAGTTGTTTCCCGTATTCTATCGCAATCCGTGAGGCGTGATGCGTGACTCGTAATCGGTTTACGTTTCACGCATCACGGATTACTTCGTACCGGCGCAAAATGTGCGCCAAAAGCGTAAAAAGATCAAAGATTACGCAGATTTCGCAGATGGTGGAGAAAAATCTGCGTCATCTGCGAAATCTTTGATTATTTTGGTTGTGGCTCCGCCACGTTACGGATTACGCATCACGGATTACGGATTACGTTTTGCCCCCGAATGCTAACGGGTTACAATTTACCAAATCGCCAGACAACTGATCAACACTATGACACCACAACAATTCGTCGCCAAGTGGAGCAAGATTCAGCAGAAGGAAACGGCCGTAGACAAAGGCCATTTCTACGACGTGTGTGAACTGGTGGGCCACCTGAAGCCCGAAGCGTATGACCCTACCGGGAACAACTTCTCTTTTCAGGCGTATACGCTGAAGCCGGACGGCCAGAAAGGGTTTGCCGATGTTTACTTCCGCGACCATTTCATTTGGGAATACAAGGGGCCGCACAAAGACCTGGACAAGGCTTATGCCCAACTGCAACTGTACCGCGAATCATTGCAAAACCCGCCGCTGCTGATTACCAGCGACATCCACACCATTGTCATCCACACCAATTTCAACAACTACCCCACCGTCAAATACACCATCACCTTTGATGACATCCTGCGCGGCGAGGGGGTGGAGAAGCTACGTTGGGCGTTTTTGCAGCCGGAGCGTTTCCGGCCAGACAAGATGCGGGCGGAGATTACCAAAGCCAGCGCCGATACCTTTATTGCTGTCGCTGACGCCATGAAAGTACACCAAAAGGAGACGGGGGAACGGTATACGGCCGAACAATTGGCCCATTTCCTGGTGCGGCTGCTCTTTTGTCTCTTTGCGGAAGATTTGGGGCTGTTGCCGGACAATGTCTTTTCCAAAATGGTGAATGCTTATGGAGAGAGAGACTTCAATTTTCCGGGTGGCCTGCGTAATTTGTTCCGTGAGATGCGCGGCGGTGGTCTCTTTGGCTTTCACCGCATCCGTGAATTTAATGGTTCGCTGTTTGATGATGAGTTTGTGCCGGCTATTCCTGATGACCTGGCGTTGGTGCTGTTGCAAGCGGCCGATCAGAATTGGGCACAGGTGGACCCGGCGATTTTTGGCACGCTGTTTGAGCGGGTCATTGACCAGGAGAAGCGGGCGCAGTTGGGGGCGCATTACACCAGCGTGGCGGACATTATGCTGATTGTGGAGCCGGTGTTGATGGAACCGCTGTACCGCCGTTGGGATGAGGTGCGGCGGCAGGTAGACCGCGAATTGCGTCAAGTGCCAGGCACGGCCAATACTACCTCGTCTGATGAGGCGTTCATGGCCGTGCCTGGCACTTCCTACCAGCTATTAACTGATTTTGCGGCCGAGATTGCCGCGGTGCGCGTGCTGGACCCCGCCTGTGGTTCCGGCAACTTTCTCTATGTGGCCCTGCGGCAGTTGCTCGATTTGCAGAAGCAGGTAATTGCCTATGCCGCCCGGCGCGGCCTGCCGGAGATTCCCCTCACCGTCAGCCCGGAGCAGTTGTTGGGCATTGAGATCAATCCGTATGCGCATGAACTGGCGCAGATTACGGCCTGGATTGGCTATTTGCAGTGGCGGTATGAGAATGGTTTTGCGGAGATGCCTGACCCGGTGCTGCGCCCCCTGCGCAACATCCGCCGCATGGATGCGATTCTGGCCTATGATGAACAGGACAACCCCACCGAACCGGAATGGCCGCCTGCCGATGTCATCATCGGCAATCCGCCGTTCCTGGGTGGTAACAAAATCCGGCAGGAATTGGGCGACCAGACCGTTGATAGTTTGTTCATGTTGTATGACATGCGTGTCCCGGCCTTTGCTGACCTGGTGTGTTACTGGTTTGAAAAAGCACGGGCGCACATTGAACGCGGCCACGCCCAACGCGCCGGGTTGATTGCCACTAACTCCATTCGCGGCGGGGTGAACCGCGAAGTGCTGAAGCGCATCAAACAGAGCGGCGACATTTTTATGGCCTGGAGCGACAACCCCTGGATTTTGGATGGTGCGGCCGTGCGTGTTTCTATCGTAGGGTTTGGCGACAGGGACAACAACAAATATACCCCATTATTGGATGGGCAAGTTGTTTCGGCTATCAACGCTGATCTAAGCAAATCTGTTGATTTAACAACCGCTATTCCATTGGCGGAAAATCGTCGAATTTCCATGCGAACCGATGAGAAAGGTGGTCCTTTTGACATTTCCGATGAGATTGCTCAAAAGATGTTAATGGCAACAAATCAAAGCGGCCGTTCAAATTCTGATGTAATTTTTCCCTGGGTAAATGGTTTGGACATTGTTCGGCGGAATCGGAACATGTGGATAATAGATTTTGGCGTGGACACACCTAAAGAACTTGCTGAACAATATCAAATGCCATTTGAGTATGTCGAAAAGCATGTTAGACCGGAACGTGAAGATAATCGAATTGAAAGACTGCGCGAGCAATGGTGGCTTCATCGTGTGCCAGGGGCGGAGATGCGACAAGCATTGTCGGAACTCCGCAGGTTCATTGTGACGCCTGCTGTTGCCAAACACCGCATTTTTGTTTGGCTAAATGCACCTACAATGCCCGATCACCAGCTTTATGCTTTTGCGCGAGAGGATGATTACTTCTTTGGGGTGCTGCATTCAAAGCTGCATGAAGTGTGGGCGCTGCGGTTGGGCACATGGCTGGGCAAAGGTAACGACCCCCGCTACACCCCCACCACCACCTTTGAAACCTTCCCGTTCCCCTGGCCGCCGGGCCAGGAACCGGCGGAAAGCGACGAGGCGCGGGTGGCCGAGATTGCTCATTGGGCGCGGGCGCTGCACACCTGGCGCGATGCCTGGCTGAACCCACCGCCGCCGCCGGGCAATGCCATTGATGTCACCTACAACAAGATGGTGCAAAACCGCACCCTCACCAATCTGTACAACGGCCTGGTCTATTACCGGGAAACGGTGAAGGCGGGCGGTGGCCTGTTCCAGCAATCGGAGTTTAACAAGGTGACACGCGGCTCGGTCAGCCGGGCGGAGATTCAAGAACTGGATGACATGCACACGGCGCTGGATAACGCCGTGCTGGACGCTTACGGCTGGCCCCACCATCTGACAGACGAAGAAATCCTGGAACGCCTGCTGGCCCTCAACTTGCAGCGCGCGGCAGGCACGGCCGTGTCATTCCAAACGGAGTCTTCGGAGTGAGGAATGACACGGGGGGACGCGAAGAGCGCGAAGGTTTCTCTCTGGACGCTCTGCGTCTCTGCACCTCCGCGTCAGGTTTTATCGGGAGACTCAATAATGCGCCAGCGTGCCTTCAGTGCGGGCACGTTCCACCGCCCAACGAAAGAGCAGCAATGAAAGCGGAACCAGCACCACACAAAATAGCGACAGGGCCGCCACATCGGGCATCAATTCCGCCCAACCCGCCCCATTCAGCACGGCCAGCCTCATCCCATGCAGCGCATAAGTCAGCGGCAGCAGATAAGAGAACAGTTGCAGCCAGGCCGGTAAAATTGCCACCGGATAAAAAACGCCGCCCAACAAATTAGCCGTATTCGACAGCGCCCCAGACACCGGGTCGCCCCGTTTAATCACCATGATCACGGCCGCTGCCATAATGCCCATGCTGGCAAAAGCAATAATACTCAGCCCCAAAATCAGCAGCGCCGCCGGAATGTTGGCCCGGCTCAAATCCAGCGTCAGAAAGAGTGCGCCAAAGAGCAGATAGACAAAAACACGGAAGGTGGTATAGGTGTAACTCCACAGCGCCGACCCCACAATCACCAGGGAAACGGGCGTGGGGGTCATCATGGTTGCTTCCAGGGTGCCCGTCACCTGTGCCTGGCGCAGCGCGGACGAGAAGCCGGTCAGCCCCACGCCAAAATAGCCACCCAGGGCAATGCCAATGATGACAAAACTGAAGTAGTCGCCCTCATACTCCCCCAAGAAGGGGTCGGCAATGACGCCGATAAATTCAGATAGGAAAAAAAAGAGCAATGACCGGAAAATGACGCCGCCAATGGTTAGCAGGAAGGCAAAGCGGTAACTTGCTTCGTTCTGGAAATCGCGGGTGAGGAAGGCGAGGAGGCGAGGCATTGGTGACAAGGTGACAAGGTGACAAGGTGACAAGGTGACAAGGTGACAATTTGTCACCCCTTCACCCCTTCATCCCTTCACCTTGTCACCCCTTCATCTCTGGTGTAGTGGGCAAACACCTCCTCCAGCGAGGGCGGGGTGCTGGTGATGGTGTGGATGGGGGTGGCGTAGGTGTGCAGGGTGTAGAGCACGGACGTTAACAGCCCATCTTCTTCTGCTGAATAAAAGGTGAGGGTACGGCCGTCTACCAGCAGTGGTGGGTATTGTTGGGCAAGGGTTTGAATGACGGCCGTGTCCATTTCTCCCACCTGCACCACATATTGCCGCTGTGGGCGCAGTTCCCGGCGCAACGCTTCCGGTTGACCAATAGCCCGAATCTGCCCCTGGTGCAGCAGTGCCACCCGGTCACACAGCTTCTCCGCCTCCGCCAGATCATGAGTGATCAGAAAAATGGTCATGCCCCGCTCCTGGCGCAGGCGCAAGATAAGGTCATGCAACTTTTGTGTTGCCGTGGGGTCCAGGCTGCGGCTCGGTTCATCCAAAAAGAGGAGTTGCGGCCGGTGCAGCAGAGCGCGGGCAATGGCTAACCGCTGCCGCATACCGCTGGAAAAAGTGCTGAAACGCCGTTCGGCAACGTCGCTTAACTGTACCTCGGCCAGCGCCGTTTGTATCCGCTGCCGGGCGGTACGGCCGTGCAGCCCGTAGAGCGCGGCAAAGAAGTCCAGATTTTGCCGTGCTGTCAGCCGCCAGTAAAAGCTGCGTTCATCGGAAACGACCAGCCCCACTGCCGCCCGAATCGCGCCTGCATCATGTAGATCATGCCCGGCGACAACGGCCGTGCCGCCCGTGGGCCGCAGCAGTGTGCAGAGCATCTTTACCAATGTGGTCTTGCCCGCCCCATTGGGGCCGAGCAGCCCAAACAGTTCGCCGGTGGGCACAGTGAGGGAGATGTCTTGCACGGCCGTGATCGGCGCCGCCCGCACCACACGCCGCCAACCTTGCGGTTGCTGGTAGGTTTTGCTCAGATGGTGGGTGGTGAGGGCGATATGGGTCATGGGGAGTAGAGACGACATTTGTGGTCGCCCTGGATTGGGCAGGCACATGGCCTGCCTCTGCAATGTTTTACGGACAACTCGGTCGGGTTAAGAACAACTCTTTTTCCGCCGACAAGTTGCCGGAGGTGACGCGCCCGACGCCAATAACCGGGCCGCCGCCGCTGCGCACGTCAAAGGTATAACTGCCGGAGACATTGACGGCCAGCAATTGGTCATTCCAATAATAGTTGTAAATCCCATTCCCTCCTTGCCCCTCCATGAAAACCTGGATTGTCCAGGCTTCGCCGTTGCAGGTTTGGGTCCCTTCCAATTGGTACAGATTGAAGACCAGGTTGCCGGTGGAGGGTACGGCCGTGATCGGCGGGGCGGCTACGGCCGTGCTTTCCACCGGTTGCTGCACGCGCAGCGTTTCAATGTCGCCCGGCCATTCCAACCGCTCCAGGCTGGCAAATCCGCGTTGACCGCTGTCATTGCTCACAAACAACCAGTTTCCTGTTTCTGAACGTGCCAGCACCCATACCCCTTCACCCGCTTCAATGATCGCCAGTTCTGCTGATGTGGAGTCGGGGGCAGCAAAGAGGGAGACGTTTTCCTGGGCAGTCGCCCGGTCAAGTGACTGCGCGGTGGGAGTTGCGGAGGGCGGAATGGTGGGCGTGGCGGTGGTGGTGGCAGTGGCTGTGGCGGTAGCTGCATTGGTTGGCGAGGCGGTAGGAGTGAGAGTAGTGGTGGCGGTGGCTGATGAGGTGTGTGTAGGTACGGCCGTTGCCGGGAGGGCAGCCAATTGGGCGGTGGTAGTGGGGGCCGCTCCGGCAGACACGGCCGTTGGCTCACCATCTATTCCGCGCAGGAATGCACCGGCGACCACCAGCAGCAGCAGCACAAAGACAATGCCACCCACCCACAACAATGGCTGGCCTGGGCGGGGTATCAGGGGTGCAGTCGGCCCGGCCAACATCGTTTCTGCCCGACTTTTCACCTTTTCTGAATCGGGGAATTGGGGATCAATTTCCTGAATCCGGGCCAGTTTTGCCAGTGCCGCCTCTGGTTGCCCATGTGCCAGGGCAGAGATGGCGGCGGTGTACAACGTGGCGCACGCTCCTTCTCGCGCTCGTTTCTCCACCATCATCGGGTCAGCAACCGGCAGCGTCTCCTTTTGCAGTTCAATGGATTGCCACCTGGTTAATGCCCCTTCAAAATCCCGGATATTAAGCAGGCCTACCGCTTCATCGTAGAGCCTGTCCAGCCTGACGCGCAAATCGGCCTGCTGCATCCCCATGCGTACCTTAAATTCCAGTTCATTTACCGGATAATCTGGGTCATACTGGCGAATTGCGGCAATGGCCGCCAGACTTTCTACATACTCGCCGGTGGCAAAATGTCGTTCTGCCTGTTTGCTCAACTGTCCCAACACGTCGCGGCGCAGGCCACTCACTTTGTGGTGCTGGTAATCGGGGTCGGCGCGGCGCAGTTCGTCCAGTTTGGCGATGCACTCTTGCCAGGCGCGTTCATCATACGCATCCCGCGCCTGCTGCCAGAGGATGCCCAACCGATCTAAATGGCGGGAGGCCAGGGTATCGGATGGGCCTTGCAGTTGCAGTCCTACCGTGCTGAGGGCGTTGCTCATTTCACCGGCGGTCTGGAAACGGCCGTCTGGCTCTTTCGTCAGCGCCCGTTCCACAATGGCCACCAGCGAATGGGGCGTGTTCATCTCCACCGCCTGAATGTCCGGCGCCGGTTCGCTCACCTGCTTGATCATCACCTGGTAGGTGGAGTCATCGTGGAAGGGTGGGTCGCCGCTAAGCATCTCATACAGGATGATGCCCAACGAATAAATGTCGGAGCGGTGATCAGCTTCGTCGCCGCGCACCTGTTCGGGGGACATATAGGCAGCGGTGCCCATGGGTACGGCCGTGACAAATGGTGACGGTTGTTCGCCAATCATCCGGGCAATACCAAAGTCGGTTAGCGTCGGTTCACCGAGCAGGTCAAGCAGCACATTGGCCGGTTTCAGGTCACGGTGAATCATACGCCGCTGGTGGGCATAATCTACGGCGCTGCAAATTTTGGTCATAATGCGCACCGTATCGGCCAGCGGCAGCCGCAGCCCGGCGTTTTTCAGCGCTTCCAGCCGGTGGGACAACGTTTCACCGGGGATATATTCCATCACCATGTAATAGGTGTTGCCTTCGTGGTTAAAGTCGTGTACCTGGATGATGTTGGGGTGGCGCAGTTGGGCAATGAGCGACGCTTCCTGCTCAAAGCGTTTGATGAATTCGGGGTTGTCCGTCAGATTTTGGTTGATGATTTTGACGGCCACCCGCCGGTTCAGGTTAGGGTCATGGGCGCGGTAAACGGCCGACATGCCGCCGCGTCCTAAAATGGCTTCAATTTTGTAGCGGTTGCCCAGCGTTTGCCCTACCCATGCTGGCCCGACATTGCTCATAAAACTACTCCGGTGTTGATCAGAATCTGCATGATTCAGACCTGACAGGTTTCAAAAACCTGTCAGGTCTTGAGATGTCCGACATGGTACTATTATGCCCTACATGGCATTGGGATTCCACTATGGCTGATGACCTGATGGTAGCACGATGAAATTTTTCTTCCACCACCAGTTTGGCTACCGGCAAAATCCGTTTGCGGCGCTGACGGCGGAGGAGTGGACGGCCGTGTCCTTCATTCCCCCCGCCGTCCAACAAGTGATGGATGCCGGTTTCACCCATTTGCAACTGCTTGGCCCGAAAGGGTGTGGCAAAACCGCTACCTTGCTGCGGTTGGCCGCAGAACGCCGGGCGCAAGGGCAAACAGTGGTGTATGAGTACCTGCCGGAAGGACAGAAGCATTTTGTAACCCCTTTGGCAGCGGGCACGGTGTTTGTGTTGGATGAGGCGCAGCGATTATCCAGGGGGGAACGGAAGCGGTGGATGATGGGGGGCACGGCCGTGACCTTCCTCTTCAGCAGCCATGTTGACCTGACGCCCCATTTCCGCCGCGCCCACCTGCCGCTGACGACGCTTTCTGTAGATGAGGGCATTACGCCGGCCTATTACCGGCAATGGATTGAACGGCGGCTGACCTATTTTGCCCTGCCCGGAAAACGGCGATTGGTGTTGGATGATACGGCCGTGATGGCCCTCTACCGGCGCTACGGCCGTGACATGCGCGAAGCCGAATACTTTTTGTATGAGGTATTTCAACACCCCTGGCCTGAACCGGCGGCAAGTGAGCGTTGGCTGATTACAGCGGCTGACATTGCCGCCTTTATCTCAAAACAGGGAACGATTGGTGGACACCCAGGCGTATAAATCGCGGATGCCGGTGGCCGGGGAGATGGTGGGCTGCCAGCCCAACAGGGCTGCCGCTTGACGAATGTCGGCAATGAAAACGCGCTGGTCGCCCGGTCGCCAGTCGCCCCACTGCACCGGGATTTCATGCCCCGTCAATTCCGCCAGCAGCGGCCCAAACTCGCTCCAGATAGAAAGGGTGTTTTCTGGCCCACCGCCAATGTTAAAGGCCTGCCCACTCAATTCATTTATCTTGTGAATGCCCAATTCATAAACGCGAATGAGGTCGGAAACATGGAGCAGGTCGCGGACTTGACGGCCGTCGCCATAAATGCTGATGGGCCGATTCATCACGGCGGCAATGACAAAGTGAGCCACCCAACCCTGGTCTTCCACGCCAAACTGACGACGGCCGTAAATGCAGCTTTGGCGGAAAACGAGGGTTCGCAGCCCATAAATTCGGGCATAATCCAGGGTGTATTGGTCGCCGGCCCCTTTGGAGCAGCCATAGGGGGAATGGAAATCCAATGGGTAGGTTTCTGGGATGCCGTGTGGATAGTCGGCATAGCCATAGCGGTTGCCCTGCAATTCTACTTTGGCTGCTTCCATGCCGCCGTACACTTTGTTGGTGCTGGCATAAAGGACGGCGGCTTGTGGGGCAAGGTGGCGAACAGCTTCCAAGACGTTGAAGGTGCCCAGGGCGTTGATCTCAAAATCTTCACGGGGATTTTGCACGGAGGTGGTGACGGCGACCTGGCTGGCTAAATGGAGGA
>CAYXUZ010000006.1:30582-44883 GCA_964467705.1 uncultured Ardenticatenaceae bacterium
GTTGCCAACCCGTCATACTCCCGAATGTCCCCCTGAATAAAGTGCAGCCGTTCGCCAAATTCCGCTTGCAGCCAGGCCAGGTTGGCCGGGCCGCCTTTGCGGGAAAGGTTGTCAAAGATGACTACATTGTGCCCTTGTTGTAAAAAATAGGCGGCGCTGTTACAGCCAATAAACCCGGCGCCACCGGTGATCAAAATCTTCATGCTCCCATTTCCTTTAATGATTTTTCCATAATCCACTCCGGCTCAACAACCGTTTATCTCTCACTGTGGGGTGTTGTATAGCGCCAGGATAAGGCAAAATCCTTATAGTGCTTTATACAGGGTAACGGCCGTTATCCCTCACCTGCCAGCCGCCGGAAAAGTTGTTCTTTTTTATGTTCCAGGAATTGGTAGAAGAGAGCATCTGGCGGTGGGGCCGTCATGATCAGGGCATCTTCGCCCGTGTCCCGGTAATAACGGCGGCGACGGCCGACCATTTCAAAGCGATATTTGAGATAGAGTTGTTGGGCGCTGGTATTGCTCTGGCGCACTTCCAGCGTGACGATATTGGTGGGGTGGGCGTAGGCCAGTATCAGCATATTCAGCAATAAAAGTTCACCCAACCCCTGGCCGCGCCAATCAGGATGTACGGCAATGGTGCTGATATGTACCTCGTCCCCAATCAGCCAGAATCCGGCATAACCAATTGTTTCCTCCCCGGTAAGCAATATCTGATAATGGGCCAATGTGTTGCCGGAAAGTTCGTGTTCATACAAACCGGGCCGGGCAGGAGTGGGGAAAGAAAGGCGGTCAATGGCGGCAACGGCCGTCAGGTCGGCCATGGTCATCGGGCGCAGGTGGTAGGGCGGAGGGGGCGTAAGCATGTGGCAGCAGGTGGCAGGTGGCAGGTGGCAGGTGGCAATTTTACCTGCCACTTGCCACTTGCTACCTTTAACTCCCATCCGGTTCTTTCAGGTAAAGCGGGGCCAGGGAGTCGGCATCATCAACCTGTCCCTGCCGCAGGCGACGCCAGCCGATCTCCGCCAATATGCTGGCCCGGCGTACAGAGGCGGCGGGCAAAGCTACGCGGAATTCTTTACCGGCGGCGCGGATTTGTTTGACGGCTTCGGGGGAAATCTCTCCGGCGAAAAGGTAACGGCCGTCCGCATCCAGCCGGGCCAATCGTTCTTCCCACGTATCAATGGTGGGCATTTGTGCAGCCAGCCAGCCGTTGTTTTGCCATTCGTACACGGCCGTACACACTCTGGTGCGGCCGGCTTCGGCCACGGCTATCAATTTGCCCGGTTGTGGGCTGATGCCCGCTGCCAGACAGTCGAGTGTGGAGATGCCAAGCAGCGGTGTCTGGTTTGCCAGCGCCAGCCCTTTGGCCACGGCCAACCCCACGCGCAAACCGGTGTAAGAGCCTGGCCCAATGGCTACAGCAACTCCCGACAGGTCGGCCATGTTTACGTCAGCCAGTTGCAGCACATGCTGAATGGCGGGTGTTAGTTCGATGGTGTGGTTATTCAGGCAGCGCCAGCCGCTTTCGGCGAGTACGGCCGTGCCGCTGTGCAGCGCCAGCCCCAGCCAGCGTGTAGCAGTATCAATTGCCAAAATCATCTTTTTCCCTTCGTCTCTCTTTGTGTTCCTGGCAGGTTCATCACACCCCAAATGCACTTTTCTTAAACTCTTCTAACAATTTCTGTGCGCGGTCGCCTTGAGCGCTGATTTGCATTTTACGGCGGGTTTCGCTGCTGTAGGCTAATGAAATCCACAAGCGGTCAGGTCGTAGCCATTTTTCAATGCGCTCCGGCCATTCAACCATGACGGTATGCGGTTCGGCCAAAATGTCTTCCAACCCGGCGGTGAAAACGGCGCCGGGGCCATCGAGCCGGTAACAATCGAGGTGATAAAGGACACGGCCGTCGTGCAAACGGGGATATTCATTGACGACCACAAATGTCGGGCTGGTCACGCGGAGCGTAGCCCCCCAGCCGCGCCCAACCCCACGCGCCAAGGCCGTTTTACCTGCCCCCAATTCTCCGGATAGGCAGAGCAAATCACCAGGCTGCAACAGTTCACCCAGCCTGACGCCCAGACGCACTGTTTGCTCTTCGCTGCTGCTGACAAAATCCAATGTCCAGGGGTCTAAAATCGCCATAATCTACCCATGCCCGTTCAGGAATATGAGGATTATACCTCTGCCCGGCAAAGATGGTATTATTGTCCCTCTGTCCAGATGAAGTGTAAGGGATACAATACAAAGTGGCTTTGCCTTTTGTATGGGAGGCCCTTTTTCCAGGTTTGGCGGGGAGTGAGTTTTAGTATTGAGGATCACACATGCGTGTATTGGTCATATCAGATATTCATGCAAATTTGGCTGCATTTGAAGCAGTGTTAACAGATGCAGCAGGACAATGGGACACGATCTGGTTTTTGGGTGATCTGGTAGGATATGGGCCAGACCCCAATGAATGTGTCATTGAGCTAAAAAAGCACCATCATCTCACTTTATCTGGCAATCATGATCAAGCGGTGCTGGGTAATCTGGACATTAAGTTGTTCAACCGCGAGGCCAATTTTGCAATTAGTTGGACACGCGATGTCTTGACTGAAGAGTCCCGTGCCTATTTACAATCCTTCGCCTCTAAAACAGTGGAAGAACCATTCACGCTGGCTCATGCCAGCCCTCGCTATCCGGTGTGGGAATATATTATCGATCCTGGTACGGCCGCTGAGAATTTTGACTGGTTTGTGACGCCCTATTGTTTTGTGGGGCACACGCATGTGCCGGTCATTTTTGAGGAGCGAGTTGGCTCACGTCGGGAGATTTATATGCGTGCTCCTTTTTACATGGAATCAGGTGAACCTTTTCCTCTGGCAGAAACGCGCCTGATCATCAACCCTGGCAGTGTGGGCCAGCCACGTGATTCTGACCCGCGGGCGGCTTATGTGTTGCTGGATACACAAGAGTTGGTGTGTGTTTTTAAGCGGGTGGAATATCCGGTGCAGACCACGCAGCGACGGATGGAGAAATTTGGGATGCCACGTCGGCTGGTGGAGCGCCTGGCACATGGCGTGTAGTGAAAATACCCCCGCCGGGACTCGAACCCGAATCTGCCGCTTAGGAGGCGGCTGCTCTATCCATTGAGCTACGAGGGCAGATTGTCGTGTGTCGTGTAATGGTAACGCAGGCTGATGGTTGAGGGCAAGCCAATTTTATGGTTTGCGGGCAACGCCCATCCCGTCCAATGTCAAATGCTCTTCACCATCTGGACGGGTGAGTGTGAGTAGTTGGGTGTGGAGGTTGTAATGAAAGGGTTGGGTTGTTTCGTTGCCATTTGCGGCAGGGAAGACGAGTGCGCCCCATACGGCCGTGTCATCCCGTCCCCGTAATCGCAAAGTCGCCCCTTGCCAGCGGCAGTAATAAACCAGTGGTCGCATAGGTGAAATGGAACCATATTCAACCGTTTGCACAAACAGTTGAATCCCTTATTCCCCTCCGGCTAATTCCATAAAGAAATAGGTGGAAACATCCACAATTTTCTCCGGCTCTAGCTCAACTAGAACGCCATTCACCTCACGATAAAACTCGTATTCATCTCCCACTTCTTTGACGTGAATCGTCTCGCCTTCATATTCAAAAGTCCAGCTTTTTTCGTTGCTCATTTCTGTTCTTTTTTCTCCTTTTGGATCAGCGATTTAGCAAGCTGGACAGTTAAACCTGACAGGTCTTGTTCACCTTGTTTGGCCGCCAATCCTTAGTTCCAACGCTGCCGGTGTACCTCAATGACGTTGGGCAGCGTTTCAAATTTTTGCATTAACCAGTTTAGCTGTTCCAGGCTGTTGACTTCAACTTCCAGATAGATGGTGGAAATGCTACTGGCGGTGGTTGTTTTGGCGCGAGGGCTGTTAATTTTTTGCCCGCGCAAGATGTTAACCACGTCTTCTATCAGACCGGGGCGGCGATACGCTTTAATCACAATGGGAATGGGATACGTTTCTGATTCTGTGCCCCAGGCCACGTCTATGAGTCGTTCGCGCTCAGACAGGTTTTCCAGTTCTTTGCAGTCACGACGGTGAATGGTAACACCTTGACCACGTGTAATAAAGCCAATGATTGGTTCAGGGGGAATGGGTTGGCAACAGCGGGCCATTTTGGTGGCCAGGCCGCCAACGCCCTGCACAGTGAGGCCTTTGGTTTTGGCGGGTTTGGGTTGCAGTAACGGCCGTAACTCATCATCCGGCTTCAAATTGCTTTGCATCAGGGCAATCGCGCCGCTGATTTGTGTGCTTTGGATGTCGCCAAAACCCACCTTGGCCAGAAAGGCAGCCTCATCCTTATATTTGAGCGCCTGCGCAATGTCGGAGACGGAATAGGTGTTGCTCAAATTCAATCGCCGCAGTTCACGTTCCACAACGGCGCGTCCTTGTTGGATATTTTGTTCCCGCTCCTGGTTGCGGAACCATTGGCGAATTTTACTGCGCGTCCGTGCCCGCCCGGTGTAACCCAATGTGGGGTTCATCCAATCGCGGCTAGGGCCACCTCGTTTCGCCGTGACGATCTCCACCCGGTCGCCCGATTTCAGATGGTAGTCTAGCCCTACCATTTTGCCATTTACCTTGGCGCCCCGGCAGCGGTGCCCGACTTCCGTATGAATCTGGTAGGCAAAATCAATGGGCGTGGACCCGGCCGGCAGGTCTATCAGGTCGCCTTTGGGTGTGTACACGTAGATGCGCTCTGCCAGGACTTCGGTTTCCAGAATCTCGGCATCGGTGAGGGAACCGTCGGTATCGCGCAGGGCGGCTAACGTATCTCGCAGCCCTTGAATACGACGTTGAACTGAGGAGGCCACGTGAGCACCGTCATCTTCTTTATAAGCCCAATGAGCGGCGACCCCTTTTTCGGCTTCTTCGTGCATACGCTGACTGCGAATTTGCACTTCCAGTTTGTAACCTGTTTCGGGGTCGAGCACGGCCGTGTGCAGTGATTGATACCCGTTCCCTTTTGGCGCAGCAATATAATCGTCAAACTCACGTGGAATCGGTTTCCATAAGCTATGGACCACACCCAAAACGAGATAACACATGGTGCGGTCTATATCTTCTTTCTCTTTCAAAGTCATGGCGGCATAGGTGATGGGGTTGGACGGCCGTAAAATAACCCGTAGCGCCTGTACATCATAAATCTCATCAAAATCCACATTTTTGCGCACCATTTTGCGGTGAATGGAGTAAATGTGTTTAGGTCGCCCTGTTACTTCCGCTTCAATGTTTAGTTCCCTGATCTTTGTTTGTAGTTTGGCAATACACTCCTCAATATAGTCAGACCTCTCTGCCCGGCGGCTTGCCAATCTGTTGGCTATCTCTTTGTAGGTCTCTGGCTCCAAATAACGGAAGGCCAGGTCTTCCATTTCCCATTTGATTTGCCAGATGCCCAGACGATTAGCCAGGGGAGCAAAAATATTCATTGCTTCCACTGCCACTTGCCGCCGCTCATCAACCGGCAGGTGACTGGCCCGGCGTAAATCCTGCAAACAATCAGCCATACGGATCAGGATGACCCGAATGTCGTCTTCTGTGATGGTGAGAATAGCGCGGCGGATACCTTCCAAAGTGGCGGCTTCGGTTTCGCGGTGTTTTTTGTACTGAGCTTCTTCCGCATAGGCATACAGGTTTTTTAAGCCATTGATGAGACCGGCTACCTCCGCGCCAAATTGACTTTTAACGGTTTGTGGATCAACCTGGGTATGGGGCAGCAGGCAATCGTGTAGTAGCCCGGCGACGACGGTAGGCACATCACTTTCAAGTTGCACCAGAATTTGGGCAACGGCAACATCGTGGTCTATATAAAATTCACCAGAGTGGCGGCGACGGCCGTGATGTGCCTGTTCTGCAAAAGCATAAGCCTGCCGCACCTGTTGCCCGGCTTCACCATTGGGTAGTAGTTCTAATAGTTCAGCCAGGCTGATGAGAGTTACCTGCGTCATGCATTGTCCCAAAAAAAAAGGCGTTCCCCACTGGTGGAGACGCCTATCAATTGTTGTTCAAACCAACCCAACGTGCCATGATTGGTAAAAAGCCAACTAACAGAAAATTTTCGGCTATCAGTTTCTTTTAGCGGCATCTTGCCACAATATCAAACAGGCAGTTTCCTTCAGACTACCTGACGAAGCAGGTACAAGACCTGCTTCAGTACGCCATTTTGCCAAATTGCCTGCGCGTCAATAATCAAGCGGCGCTACCATTGGTGGCTTCGTCTGATTCCTGACTATTCGCCTGGCTGTTTGCACCGCTATTTTCAGACTTACCTCGATCCAGGACAATGCGCGCCTGCTCTTGCACACGCCCGGTAGCTGCCCCCACTTGCTGCCGTGTTTGGGACACCACTTCATTGGCCTGGTCTACATATTGATGGGTATAAGTGGCGGCTGTATCTCGATAATGAAGCAGTTGTTCTTCACCGGTATGCACCAGTTGTTCGCTTTTAGCGGCAATTTGGGCACGTGTTTCGCGTCCGGATTGTGGCGCCAGTATGATAGCAGTGGCCGCGCCAATGAGGCCGCCAATCACAAATCCTGCCAGGAAAGCGCCTAGATCGTTGGATGAATTCTCGCTCATACTATTTACCTCTTTTCCAGGGTTGGTCAGTTGCCAAAACCTGTCAACATGGAATTTCTCGTTTACTTGATATTATTGCGTGGATTGCCAAATAAGGTTCTAATGGCCTGTCGCAGACCGGCGACCTGGGCGCGGGTGCGAATGGTCGGCTGCACCACATTTTGGCTGACAAAGTTGGTAGTCCCACGTAGGGTGCTAACCGTTTCGTTCGTTTTTTCCAAAATGGGCTTGATTTCAAACTCCAGCATGTTTACCAACCGAATAACCATCAACAGCAGAAGCAGAATGACAACCCCAAAGATGCAGGATTCCAAAGCCAGGGCGATGATGAGAATGTCACGGACGGCGGCAATGGTTGTGGCCTGGGTTTGGGCCAGCCAGATGGTGAAGGCCACAAACCCAATAAGAAGCAAAATGGCGATGCTGGCAATAAGAATGATCACGGCCGTAGACGGCCCGCGCCGCGCCCGATTCTCAATTTCCACAGGTACACCAGGCAGGTAATAAGGAATATGGGGAGGGGGATTTTCAGTTTGTATCTGCTCAGTTGATTGTGTATTCATACTGGTATCCTAACATTGAGTATACCATCCTTAGGTGCAAGTGGCACATGCTATGCTTTGGCTACGGCCGTGCCCATGATAAAATGCCCCACTATCCTCGTAATCCGTGATTGGCTATCCATAATCCACATGGAGATAGCAGTTGACGGATCACGATACGAACCACAAGCAAGGAGAGTTCAATGAACCATGATCGCTGCGTTTTAGTGATGGGAGGAGCCGGGTTGGTTGGTGCGCAGATTGTACGCACCATCGCCCGCCAGATAGGCCCCCAACGGATTATTGTCGCCAGTTTATTTCGTGGTGAAGTGCGTGAATTTTTGCATGATGTCCGTAAAGAGTTTCCCCACATCGAATTTATAGGCGCCTGGGGTGATGTATTCGTGCGTAGCGACTTCATGGTCGAACGTCGCCTGCGACTGATGCAAAGCCGTGCCCGTCGAGATGATTTGTACCAGGATTTGTTTGGCCCACTAGAAGAGGCTTATCAACGTTCGGCGTTGGTGCAGCTAATCCAGCAATATCGCCCGGACGTCATTGTAGACAGCATTAACACGGCCACTGCCATCAGCTATCAAGATGTGGAATCACTTAGTAATAAAACATATGATATTTTGCAGCAGCTACGCCAGATAGTGGATCATCAGGATATTGAGGCGCTGGATGAATTAGGCCGCGTCATCGAGCAAAACATTAGTATGTTGTTGATTTCTCAATCGTTGCCGCAATTGATTCGCCATGTACAGATGATCCATAAAGCGATGTGTGAAGTGGGCACACGCCTCTATTTGAAAATTGGTACCACCGGCACGGGCGGCATGGGCCTCAACATTCCCTATACACACAGCGAAGATCGTCCCAGCGCCAAATTGATGAGTAAGACGGCCGTAGCCTTTGCTCATACCGGCCTGCTATTTCTCATGGCACGCACACCGGGGGGGCCACTGGTGAAAGAGCTAAAGCCAGCAGCCATGATCGGCTATCGCCGCGTGGCATACAAAACCGTTAAAATGCGCGGCCGCCCCCAATTTCGTTATCAGAGCCAGACACAATCTCTACAAGGGACGCTGAATTTGCGTGGCGACGAAGGCCAATACGAACGATTAGGGAAGCTCCATATGGCCGGTGTAGATACCGGCGAAAATGGTTTCTTCGCACGTGGCGAATTTGAGGCCATCACCCATATTAACCAGATGGAGTTTGTAACGCCTGAAGAGATTGCCCAACATGCAGTATTGGAAATAAAGGGCAGCAATACCGGTTATGATGTGATCGCCGGCATAGATAGCAGCATCATCAATTCCAGCTATCGCGCCGGGGTGTTGCGCCAGACGGCGCTGGATAAGCTGGCGCGCATTGAAGAGGAGACAAACAGCCACAGCGTGGCATTGGGACAGTTAGGCCCGCCAGAGTTATCCAAACTATTGTATGAGGCGCATCTGCTTAAGCTAAATTATGGGACATTACGGCGGGTCATTACCACACCCGCTTCCGAAATGTCGGAGAATTTATTCCAATTCCTCCTGGATAATGAATTATTGCGTACACAGATCACCTCAATTGGTGTGCCCATTCTCACGCCAGACGGCCAACATCTGATACGTGGCCCCCGGTTGAATATCCCTGAAAGTATTTACCATGAGGCCGCCTTGTCTCCAGAAAATGTCAACCGGTGGGCTGATAAGGGGTGGGTGGATTTACGGCCGTCTAATTTGCATACCTGGCAACAACGTTTTGACCGTATGACCCGCACCCAACACATGCTACACACACGGGGCACTTCATCTGTCACCATGCTCACCTACCTCCCCGAAACTATTGAGATAGGCGCCATTGTCGCTTGGCTCTTTAACAATGATTACGAGGGCTATCGCATCAAATAACGCGCGGGTGGAAAGTAGGCGCAGCTGTTACTTGTCGCCCCGCAACTTGCAAACTTGTATACTCCTGATATAACTAGACAGGAAATTGTTTGTAGGAAACCCTCAACCATTTACCCCAAAATTAACAACCTGGTGTTAGCAGAGGCCAGCCGCTAAATTTGAGAGCGTAGCTTCTGAGGGGATGAGCAATTTCAATTATTCCAGAAATGAAGTGTAAGGATTGGTTCGTATGACAACAGCACAACCATTTACCGGGCTGGGGATGCCTGTTTTTGCGGCCTTTGGGTGGGCCGGGCAAGAAGCCGCCGTTAATTTTGCGCTTGACCAGTTAGAACTATTTGTGCGTACCCTACATGCCAGACTGCCACGCTCTGTGCAGGCCGAATTCCCTTATGCCGGACTGAGCCGGGCAAACCAGGCTGTTTACCTGGCAGCCAAAGATGAAGTTGAATCCGACTGGCAAATCTTGTTTTTTGCCCGCCCCATGAACCTGGAGATGCAACTGGCGCTTACTGATAAGCGGGGCTTATATAAGGCGCTCACTCTAGCCGAGAAACAGCCAGCCATGGCTCATCGCTTAATCACCGAATTAGGATCGGAGTGGTCATTCCGATTACAACAACAGCAAATTGATGAAGAGTCTGGTGAACGTGCGCATTATCAAGATTTGTATAAGGATGGCGTAGTGAATCTGGATGAGGAAACGGCCGTGTCCCTCCTCAGCAAAGCCGCCTATCTTGCCGGTGAAGAAAAGTGGATTACACCGTTTTTTATCAGCCGCCGTTTCAGCTCTGATCAAATCTCCGTGATGGGGCCAGTTGTCATAGACGTCATCACTAAAGAGTTAGAGCGATTACTCCCGCTCATTCATTTTCTAAATGGCCAAAAAGCCACTAAAAGTGCCAAACCAAAACTCAAAGTTCGCCCCAAACCCAAATCACCTGTTGAGGCTACCGCCATTGCCACCACAACCATAATAGACCCCGATCAAGGGTTTTTGTTTGTGACAGACATCAAACCACTTTATTTGCGCAAAGGATTTATCAATATGTCCCCTGACCATTGGGACTTCTTTGCCGTTAGCGCCCGCAGCGAGACTCGTAATGTTACTGTCTATTATGAAGGCGTTTATGACAAGGAATGTGCTGTTTGGCGCATCCAATCAAGTGATACAGTACGTCTGGTTCTTAGCCCCAGCGTTCACCGTTGGTTTGAAGATAGCTTTGCGCAGGGTGAACATGTCCAGCTTAGTGTCAAGCGCCTGGACAACGATGAAATCCAGATTACTGTAAAACACGCCGAGTAAAAGCAAACCGAAGTGCGTAAGATGAGGGCGCTGTCTCTAGCAGGTAGCGCCCTTTCTTTATGCCCTAATACCGCTATCCATCTCCAACAACAGGAAAACATTATTTTACAAGTCCTGAGATCAAGGGGTACAATCCCCAAAACCCGATTTGAGGACGCATTATGGCCCGTACAAAAATAGTAGCTACCATTGGTCCCAGTTCTAACAACCCGGAAACGATCCGCCGGATGCTGGCTGCCGGCATGACGGTAGCCCGTATCAACTTCTCGCATGGTGACCATGAGTCGCACATTAAAACTGTGCAGATGTTACGCGAAGTGGCGCAGAGCGAGGGCAAAGTATTGGCGCTGCTCGGCGATTTACAAGGCCCCAAAATTCGTCTGGGGCATGTCAAAGCCGGCGGTATTCAACTTCAACTGGGTGAGGAGATTGTTCTCACACCACACCGGGGGCAACCGGCCATGATACATTTACCACATCCCGATTTGATAGCGGCCGTGCAGCCGGGCGCGCGTCTGGTCATTGGCGATGGCGAGGTGGAGTTTACCGTAGCGGAAAAGAAGGATGATACTCTGCGCTGCATTACAACTGTGGCCGGGCTATTGGAATCCCGTAAAGGGGTCAATGCGCCTGGTACCGACTTGCCGGTTTCCAGCCTGACAGATAAGGATCGTGAAGACTTTGAGCTGATCTGCCAGCTTGATCTGGATTATGTGGCACTCTCCTTTGTGCGTACCGCCGCCGATATTCATGAGCTTCGGGCGATCATGGATGAGAAAGGTTTGCAGATTCCCATTATTGCCAAAATTGAAAAGAGCGAAGCAATTGAACATCTGGCAGAAATCTGTGATGCGGCTGATGGCATGATGGTGGCCCGTGGTGATCTGGGTATTGAGGTGCATCCTCAAGAAGTGCCGCTGCTACAAAAACGAATCATTCGCACGTGTAATGATGTGGGTAAACCAGTGATTACGGCTACACAAATGCTGCAATCTATGGTGGAGCATCCACGTCCTACACGAGCGGAAGCCAGTGATGTGGCGAACGCGATTCTGGATGGAACAGATGCGGTGATGCTATCGAATGAAACGGCGAGCGGCCGTTTCCCGGTTGAAGCTGTGCTGATGATGAAACAAATTAGTGAAATTACAGAAACGGCTTTTCCCTATGACATCTGGCGCAGTCGGCGTCAGGCCGCAGTGACCCGCGTGGCCTCGGTGACAGAAGCGATTAGCGCGGCCAGTTGCTCTGTGGCCGAGCATGTTCATGCCAAGGCGATTGTGAGTACGACGATGTCTGGACATACGGCCCGGCAGGTGGCACGGCATCGGCCACCTACGGCCGTCATGGCTGTCTCCCCTTTGCCCAGTACCCAACGGCGGTTGGCGCTGGTTTGGGGCGTGGAGTGTGTGTTGGTGCCAAATTTTACGGAAACCGATGAGATGCTGGAGCAGACGGCCGTAGCCATGCGCCAATATGGTCTGAAACCCGGTGACCGTCTGGTCATAACCGCCGGTGTCCCTTTTGCCCAAATGGGACAGACCAATCTTATACAAGTTCATGAAATTACCTGAGTAACATTTGTTTTCCTGCCGTATCCGGGCTATTATGGAATTGTTTGGTTTCAGTCATATACAAGCATTTGTATGGGAGAAGATGCAATGGCAACTTCAACAATAAAAGCACAATCGGCTATTTTAAGCGATTTGGATTGGGAACCCCCAGCCGTCAAAAGCATTGAAGATACCGGCTTGACACACGGCTTTTTGGAAGACCTGGCCTTGAAAATTATGTATTTTCGCGGTCAGTTGACCGGGCATGACATTGCCGAGTTGATGCATGTTCCCTTTGCTACTGTTGTCAGCCCGCTGATGGATTACTTGAAGCGAGAGCAAATGTGTGAAGTCAAAGGTTCGGGCGGTTTAGGTGCGGCCACCTACAACTACTCCATCACTTCTAAAGGCGCTAACCGCGCTCGTGAACAACTGGAACGCACAACCTATGTTGGCCCTGCCCCTGTCCCCTGGGACAACTATATCGCTTCCGTTAAAGCCCAAAGCGGCAAGCGGCTGAAAGTTAATCCATCCATGATGCGCAAGGCGCTCGCTCATCTGACCTTAGAAGAAGATGTGTTCCAGAAGATCGGCCCAGCGGCGAACTCTGGCAAATCTATCTTCCTGTATGGGCCGCCAGGAAACGGCAAAACAACCATTGCAGAAGCTATTGGCCGGATGATTTTGACCAGCGATATTTACATCCCTTACGCTGTTGAAGTGGATGGACAGATCATCAACGTGTATGACCAGATCAATCATGAAGCAGTACCAGAGGATAAGGGAGTTACCGGGGCGCTGGGTGGTTCCCGCAAAACGGATGCTCGTTGGTTACGCATCAAGCGACCGGTCATCATGGTTGGTGGTGAGTTGACGTTGGAGGGGTTAGATTTGATTTACGACCCCATCAACAAATTTTATGAAGCACCGTTCCAGATGAAAGCCAATGGGGGGATGTTTTTGATTGATGACTTTGGTCGCCAGCAGGTGCGTCCGCGCGATTTGTTGAATCGCTGGATTGTGCCGATGGAAAAGCAAATTGACTTTCTGGCGTTGCATACGGGGCGTAAGCTGGAAGTGCCGTTTGAAGTATTGATTGTGTTTTCTACGAATCTGCCGCCGCGAGATTTGGTGGATGAGGCTTTCTTGCGTCGTATCCGGCACAAAATTGAGGTGCGTGCGCCAACTTTTGAAGGGTTTCGGGCTATTTTTGTGGCTGTCTGTGAGCGGCGAGGTATACCGTATGATGAGCAGGCGGTTCGTTATCTGCTGCAAGAGTATTACATCAAACGTAATCAAAAACTTCGCGCCAATCATCCGCGTGATCTGCTTGATCAGATTTTGGATATTGCCCAATATATGGAGATTAGACCGCAGTTGACGAAAGAGTTGATTGATAGAGCTGCCGATTCTTATTTTGTTGAATTGTAACGATGCGGGTAAAGGTCATTCTCAACCCGTATGCAAATCGTTGGCATGCGGGGGAACGGCTGGAGGAGTTGAGGGCGGCGTTAACGGCCGTATCCCTCACGGCTGATATTTATGCGACTACCGGGCCTGGGGATGGTATGGCAGCAGCACGACAGGCAGCCAGTGATTATGATGCTGTGATTGCCGCCGGGGGAGATGGCACCATCAATGAAGTGATCAACGGACTAATTCAGGCAGTAGGGGAAGGTCAGACCATTCCTTTTGGCGTATTGCCCATTGGTACAGCCAATGATCTGAGCGACACGATTCCTTTGCCGCGTGATATTTCTCAAGCAGCCCAGAACATTGCTGCTGCGCACACACGCCCGATTGATGCGATACGGGTGAATGACCATTATTTTGTCAATAATTGCGCCATTGGGATGGAGCCGTTGGTGACATTGGAAAATACAAAAATCAAACGATTATCCGGAAATGCTCGTTATTTTGTGGCGTTGGTGCGGGCATTGGCAAAATTACGTGCCTGGCAAATGGATATTCGTTTTGATGAGGCCGTGATGTTCAACGGGCCAGCCATTTTGCTTTCGGTGTGTAACGGGCCGCGCACGGGGGGGATTTTCCAAATGGCTCCCGGAGCGCAGTTTGATGATGGTTATTTTGATTATGTTTTTGCACCAGATATGCCCAAGCGCACCGTGTTGGCTCTGTTGCCGCGCCTGTTTAAGGGAACCCATATTCAGCATCCAAAAGTGCAACACGGCCGTGCGCGCCGCATTACTATTACCTGCCAGCCCGGCACCCCCATTCATGCCGATGGCGAATTGATTGCGGATGCGGCTACCCACATTGAGTATGAACTTTTGCCAGGAAAAATAAAACTTCTAGCGCCTTAGGGCACAACAATGCCGGGCCAGGATTGTTTTTTCACGGCCGTGACTATATAATTTTCAGTGCCATTTATTG
>CAYXUZ010000006.1:44893-69188 GCA_964467705.1 uncultured Ardenticatenaceae bacterium
CTTTCATCAAAGACAAGTTAGCAATCAAATATACGTGACGCTGGCCAACCTTGTTGGCCGAGAGATGAGCAGAGCGATTACCGATCCTGGAAAATAGCCAGAAACAGGTGAACCAGGAACTCAATGGGATTGCGGCCATGCCAGTCAACAAACCATTCCAGGGTTTTAGCGCCTGGCTGCGGCAACAGCAGCGACGGCGTACCCATAGCCAGAAAGAACTGACTTCACACATAGGGGTTGTGCCGAGGAGTTGCGTATTATGGAGCAGCTATCACACCACGGTTTGGTGCGCCTGTTACCATAATTCACGAAGCCGAGTCGCTCCCCATGGAGATACGGCGGGCATTGGCCTCTCAGAATGGAGATAGCCAGGTACCGCTGGTGCGTTTGTGGGAAATCCTGTCGCAAAACCCCATATTTCAATTGACAGATGAAATGTTGGGTTGTCTATTGGCGCAGCTATAGGAGAGAAAGCAAATGATAAAACGTATCGCTGTTGTTGAATGGGCACCTAATGATGGTATAGCAAAAACGATTCGTAATGAACTCACCATACTCGGCTTCGAGCCTGTTCTTTTTCAGTTCGATGGAGCTATTCCCGACAATGCTGACATGATATTAACTTTCGCTCCCTATGGGAGGCTCTTACCAATTACCTGCCAGATGGCACGATTTGCTTCGCAAAAGCGCCCTGTCTATGTACACTGGAACACTGAGAATCCGCCAAACCCTAAAATTCCATGGATGCTCACAAAACGAATAGCAACGTTTAGGTCCTGGATTGGCCGACTCAGCGACTCTCCAAAGTTATCTGATCGTTTTTTAGCCAGCCTCTTGCCATTATGGTGGCTCAGGCAAAGGATGTATCGGTTTCGATATGTAGGAGATTATCAGTATGCCTACTTTCACGGATGGCTTGATGTCTTGGTTGAGTTCTCAAACATCTACACGCAACAACATATTGAACATGGGATTCCAGCGGTCTTTATACCTTGGGGAACATCTCCAGAATGGTATGCAAATCTCAACCTGGAACGAGATATTGATGTTTTGTGGTTTGGGCAACGCCGTACGAGACGGCGTAGTGAGTTGCTAGACGCCATTCGCAATGAATTGCGTACCCATGGAATTGAGATGTATGTGGCCGATGGAGTAGAAAAACCTTTTATCTACGACCACAAGCGCACACATTTACTTAATCGCACAAAAATAACTTTGAGTTTATTAACTTGTCGTTATGAAAGCGTTTTTCCCCATCGGTTTCATATGGCCGCAGGAAACAGATGTCTGGTTGTTTCAGAATGCGAGTTCGATCATCATCCGCAATGTATACCAGGCGAGCATTTTGTTGAATCAAAAGCAGACAGGATTGTTGAACGGATCCTTTATTTTTTGAATCACGCAAACGAACGTGTACAAATAACAGAAAGTGCCTACCAATTGGTAACCCAAGAATTGACCCTCGCTAACAGTTTGAAAGCTATTGTACGCGCCGCGGAAAATCACAATAACTAAGGCAAGATAATCCAAGGAGGCGACCAAACAACGGGCGAAAGGTGACGTTACTTAGTCACGCCAGGTCAATAATCGAAAGAACAATCAGTGGGCGCCATTCATCTCGGCATACAATTTATGGAGATTGGCAAGGTGGAGGTCAGACACTAATCCATTGAGGGGAACACGAGATTTCCCACAGCTCTCAATATCAACCTTTTGGAGGGATTCAATGGAATTCCCATTAGAGACAATGCGGGTGACGGCCGTGTGGATGTTCTGCAAATAGCTCAAATCACTCTGAATCACGCCTTCGATTTCTCCGCGCAGCACCACTTCGCCATGCCCCTGTACAATCGCCTCCGGTTCTAAAGCCAAAATGCCTGCCAATGAATGCATCAGATCATCATGGCTGCCGTCAAAAATAGTGGGCACAGGCATCAAATTATCAGAGGCAAACAATACCTGGTTATTGGCGACATACACTGACAGCAAATCCGGGCTATGACCAGGCATGTGGCGTAGCTCAATCGTTTTTCCTCCGAGATGAAGTTGTAAGACACCCTTATCTAGTAGAAGATCAGGCAAAATGATTTCTACTTCGGCCAATTCAGGCGTGTCTTGCCTGGCTTGTGCCAGTCCTTCGCGCCCGATGGTGTGCAAGAGGTCCCGGCATAATGCATGGCTCACAACCTGGGCCTGGGGAAATAAGTAAGTGCCCTGACTGTGATCGGCGTGGTAGTGTGTGTTGATCACATACCGCACCGGCGTTTTCAGCCGTTCTTCAAGAAAGTATTTAATGGCTTTTGTTTCTTCGGGGAAATAAAGCGTATCAACCAGGACAGCGCCGTCTTTGGTCAGGATGGCTCCAGCCGTCACCTGGGCATATAAACGACTCGTAAAGACGTAAATGTCGTCAGCAATGCGCTCACGAAGCATACACTCAACACGTCCTCTTCAACAAGGGGCCCCGCCATGCCGTGTGAACCTCAGAGTTTGAACCTGCGTATGCAGGTGGGAATTTTGTCGCGAGACTCTGCCTCACCGGTCAATGGACAGTATTCACTGTTCATTGTTACAAGCTACTACATCCCCTCGGCGTATTGGCAATTCCCTGAAGTTAAGTGTTGGCTCAACCGTTTTGGATCATCACCAACACAGCAGGGCAAGCAAATACTAGCACAAGCCAGTATGCCGGGCAAACTTGTACTATCCTTCACAATTTATCAGAGTGAAGCGATGACAGAACCGGCGCAGATAGCTACCAACAGTACCAGCAGATATACATTGGAAGCCATGAACATGGCACGGGCGTGGGCAGGAGATGGGTCGTGGATGAGCTGCACGTTACGCCAGAAGAGCACGGCCGTGACCCACATCGTCGGTAGCAAATAAGCAATGCCCAGAGCGGGCAGCAGCGCCAGCAGTAGCCCGCCCAGACAAGTGGGAAAAGTGTGCAACATCACCCACCAGGCAGCACGGCGGGGTGTGGTATGCACCGGCAGCATAGGTACATCCGAGCGCGCATACTCATCCCGATAGAGCAAAGCCAGACTCCAGAAGTGAAAAGGTGTCCACAGGAAAAGAATGAGCGCCAACAGGAGCGCCCCCGGCGCATTCCAGTGACCGGCAGCGGCACTGCCGGTTAATACGGCCGCGCTGCCTGCCGCCCCGCCAATGACAATGTTCAAGAGGGTACGTGGTTTTAGCCAGATGGTGTAGATGCCGACGTAGATAAATGCGCCCAAGAGCAGAAAGAAGGTCATGGCCGGATTTGACGGCAAGACCAATAGGGAGGGGATAAGGATAAGTGCCAGACCGACCATTGGCACCCATTGTGGGTTTTCGATGTCGCCATTGACCAACGGCCGTTGCCGCGTACGCCCCATAGCCCCATCCGTATGCCGTTCCCAATACTGGTTGATGGCTGATGACCCGGCGGCAGCCATACCCCCGGCTACCCAGACCAACAATAAGGTGGCTGAACCAGGCCAGCCGCCAGCGGCAATGAAAGCCCCGGCTGTGGCTGCCATAAGCAGCAGAAACACAATCCGTAGTTTGAACAACACCACAATCAGGCGTGTCCTTTCACGCCAGCCCTTGCGCATAGCCAGTGAGTTTGAATGATGCGCAAAGGGTAAGGGGGAAGTTTGTTTTTTCTGTTCTGGCTTGAATAGGGCCATAGATGCCTCAATAGAGCAGTGATTGATTTCGAGTTGTTGAATATAGCGTGGCTAAAAACCAACCACAGTATGTATGGAAATTGTAACAAGATTCACAAACGAGGCCAAACGAAATAGAGATGGCGAGACTGTGAATGATTGCATCTCTCATCCTCCTGGTTTGGCGATTTCTTGCGCCGCGGCTGTGTCAACCAGCCAGGTGACACGGCCGTCACGCGGTTGAATCCGTTGTGCCGGCCACTGTTCCGGGTTGGGTTCACCAGACAAAACGGCCTGCAACGCATGGGCTTTATTTGCCCCTGTGACCAGGAAGAGAATCTGATGGGCATCGTTGATGAGGCGGGGAGTGAAGGTGATGCGATGGGCAGGACGGCCGTCATAATGAGCCGTGACGGCCATTACCGGATCGGTATGCTCCTGAGGCGGAATAGGGCCGGGAAACAGAGAAGCGGTGTGCCCGTCGTGCCCCATACCTAGCAAGATGAGGTCAAAACAGGGCCAGGGCGGGTCGAATTGGGCCAGTTGGTGGGTGTAGTCATTTACGGCAGTTGCTGCGTCCATCTCACCCAATGCCCGGTGTATATTCTCCGGCGGAATGGGCACATGGTCGAGCAACAAACGGGCCGTCAGGCCATAACTACTTTCCGGGTGATCCGGGGGTACTAATCGCTCATCGCCCCAAAACACATGAGTTTTGTCCCAGGCAATCTGGCTGCGGAAAGGTTCCGCACTCAGCAGCCGGTAAAGTGGTTGGGGGGTACCACCACCAGAGAGAGCTACAGCAAAACGGCCGTGGCCTTTTACTGCTGCCTGCACAAACAGCATCGCCGCCTTCTGATACAACTCATTTACGTCGGGAAAAATATGTAATTGGGGAATAGCAGCCTCGTGTGAAAATTAGAGATTGTCTGGTCTCTAACCTGCCACTTCACCACGCATCATTTCCAACCCAAAATAGGCTGCCCCATGCAGCCCGGCCAGTGGGTCTTTGATGATGTGAACCGGCATCCGACTCACCATTTCAGAAAAGCGCCCTTTGAGTGAATAGCGGTGCATAAAATCCCCATCGGTCAATTGGGGTACAATGCGTGGGGGAATACCACCACCCAGGTAAATGCCGCCGGTAGCCAGCAGCCGGATGGCGTTGTTGCTGGTTTCATTCGCCAGAATATCAATAAACAGATCCAAAGTGGCAGTGCAAATATCGGCAGTATTGGCCAGGGCTGCATTGACGATGATGGGCGTCCAGTTGTCGGCGGCGGCTAACTGATCGCGAAGTTGAGGTGGTTCGCTGAAACGGCCGCTATCGCGTAAAAAAGCATACAAATTGGGAATGCCACTGCCAGAGCAAACCCGTTCAAAGCTCACATGATCGAAGCGAGGCTCCAGGTAGGCCAGCAGTTCACGTTGTACGGCATTAACCGGCGAGAAAGTGGCGTGTCCACCTTCAGAGGGGAAGGCGCGATACCGCTGCCCATCATGGATGAGAAAGGCCTCACCCAGACCTGTACCAGGAGCAATGACAGCAATGGGGCCGATGGGGTTACGCTGGCCTACATTGATAGTGATCAGTTCGTCAGCAGTCAGGTAAGGGACGGCGTTGGCGATGGATTCCAGGTCATTCAACAGGTAAACATTGGGTGTACCGAGGGTTTGTTGTAATACGGCCGTGTCAATAACCCAGGGCAGATTGGTGACTTGGGCACGGCCGTCAATCACCGGCCCCGCCACACCAAAACTGGCCCCGGCTGGCTGCACACCGGTTTTGATGATGAAGTCAGTTACCACCTCCTCCAGTGAATCATACCCCTCACTGGGATAAGTATGACTATGACCCGGTTGTGCCAACTGAGCGCCAGATAAGGTTAATGGGAACAACGCCAGCACGGTTTTGGTACCGCCAATATCGCCTGCTAAAAACATGCGTATCCTCTACTTCTTGTTTGGGACAGTTGAATTCTAAGGCTCAGGATTCTACCCGAACCCCGCGCCAAAACGCAATGCGGTCTTTGATGTTGGCGGCTGCCGGTTTTGGCTCCGGATAATACCAGGCGCCACCCTTATTTATCTGCCCGTTGACTACAATATCGTAGTAACTGGCGATGCCTTTCCAGGGACATACGGTGCGTTCCTGGCCTGGTTGGAAGTATTCCCACTTTATACTTTCTGGCGGGAAGTAATGATTCCCCTCAACAATAACCGTCTGCGTACTTTCTGCCAGAATAACATTGTTCCAGATAGCTTTAGCCATCATCTATACTCCTGCATTGTGTTTGTAGTAGGCGATTCATCGCTGTAGGGGATGTCATCTCTCCACGTCATTTGCATGTTCGGCATGGACGATCTTGAGCAGGATTTCAAACTCTTCCCGGCAATCGGGGCAGACATCCATGTGATTTTTTACCAGGGGCATTAGCTGTTGTGCCTGTTCATCAGAGGCAACCAATTCTGTATACTGATCCAGCATGGCGAATGCTTCAGCACACGTACAGGCATTTTCTGATGCCATGTTCAGGCAGTGCATCAGCTTGACCAAAGCGGCATCATCCAGATGAAGTATGGCGTTTGTATCCCCCAAACGCGCCTCTGCATCTGCGGCCACATGTGTGGGGTGGGAGCCTTTCTTCTTCATATTATGGTTCGCCAAAATGCGTTTGAGATTCGTTTGCCAGTTTGTCATTTCTGCCTGCTTGGATGGTTTTGCCGGGCTGCATCTTACTTGTCGTGCTCGTGGTAGTAGGTCATTCAAAAGCCTCTAAAATATCGGCGGGCGTCAGCCCATCCTTGTCTAGTGCTTTTTTTAGTCGAACGCGGGCGTCGTGCAGCAGTTTGTAGAGGGCATTTGGTTTCATCTCCATTTGCTGGGCCACTTCTTCGGTAGACCCGCCTTTGATAACGGAAGCGATCAAGGCGGTGCGCTGTTTTTCTGTCAGGTCTTGCATGATCAATCGTTCGACCCGGTTCAATAGTTCAGCGCGTTCAGTTGCTCTTTCGGGGGTGGGGGTGTGGTCGGCCAGAAAACCGGGGGTGAAGTCGCCACTGTCAGATTCGGTCAGGCCATCCAGCGAATTGTCCTGCCAGCGTTTGCGTCTTAATTCGGTCAGGGCAATGGAGACGGCGATTTTATGTGCCCAGGTGGTAAACTGGCTGAGACCGGCAAAGGTCTCTTTCTTCTCCAAAATTTTGATGATCGCTTCCTGGGCAAAATCTTCGGCCTGGGTGTCGAATTCGGGGGCGGCGGTCTGTACCTGTCCCAATAAACCGCGTCGCAAGCCGTTGACGAGGATCTGGTGTAAGTCGGCCAGAGCATTTTGATGGTTAGGGTGGCCGGGTTCGAGTTCAGCTAACCATTCTTCGTTGGTTCGTTTAGACACGGCCGTGATTATACCAACCTTTTCATAAACCGGGTTTTTCCAAAAAACCGGTTTCTACAGGTCAACGGTGAGCAATTTGAGCGGGGTGCTGAGGAAGGCGGTAATGTAGCGGTTGGTCACGGCCGTCGCCTCAAACTGCGGCCAATGGCTGACAGTGGGCAAAATGCGCAGGTCGGCCTCTTCCCATTCGGAAGCCATCAGGCTGGCATCCCGCAAGGGCACAGTGTTATCTTCCATACCCCAAATCACCAGCGACGGTTTGTCAATCGGTTTGAGCTTCCCGGTCAGATCATTATTGCGCATGGCCCAGAAACATTCAGCGCGCACACGCCCCTGTCCGGGGCGGCGCACATCAGAACGCAGCCGGGCGTAGTCGGCGTCGGAGATGCCACTATTTTGGGAAAAGGCGGCCGGGCGCATCAGCCGATCAATAAAACCCAAAATGTAAGGGTCTATGACACTACCAATTTTGTTGAGCAGGCGATATTTTTCCACGAACGTGACCGGCGATACGAAGAGGTTGATGAAGAGTGACAGCTTGCCGGTGATGGTGGGGCAGAGCAGCACCATACGCTCAACGACATCGGGATGGCGTAAGGCGGTGGTCAGGCTGATCATGCCGCCCATGCTGTGGCCGATGAGGACGGCGGGTTGTTCAGTCTGGCTGCGAATGAGGTCGGCGAGCAGGTCGGCGTAGGCGGGGTGGTTTGCTGGGGCAGGCGGGGCGAACGGCCGTAGCCCGGCAAATCTACCGCCAGGATGCGATACTTCCGCTCCAGCGGCGCAAACAGTGGCGACATGGCGTACCAGGAACTTGACCACCCATGAATGAGCAGGGCTAACGGCCGTTTGGGATTTCCTGCTTCTCTGGCAAAGATTGTTTGTCCATTTACCGCAAATGGTTGCAGCGTATCGTCCATGTTTACCTCTTGAACGTTTCAATCTCTAACCCTTGCTGTCGGAATTCGGCGCGGACTGACTCCGGCAAATGAGCGCGCAGGAATTCAGCGCGGGCGACGACTGTTTGTAGCCAGTGTGTGGATGGGAGAAATTGGGTGATCTCAACGGCCGTTAGCCAGCGCCATTCACTGTGTTCCATACTGAGCACAATGGCGTCTGGGTCAGCCAGCGTACAACCACAGACCACACCCAACAACTCGTTTTCCGGTGTGGGTGTGCCCCGGTAAAAGTGGGTGGCGCCAATAAAAAATTCAATTTGGGACACGCCGCCTACCTCTTCCAGCACCTCGCGCAAAAAAGCATCGGTGAAACTTTCCCCCTGGTCCACGCGCCCGGTGACACATTCCCAACTGCCCGCGCCAAAATCTTTGCTCGCCGCCCGGCGCAATAGCAGGTATTTATCATTGGCCGGATTCCAGATAAGGGCGGCGATGCCGGCAATAAAATGACCAACCACGCTACGTTTCCTTGTAACCGCCAAAGATGGCATGACCGGCGTGCAGCCAGTATACATCTACGGCCGTAAATCCCGCCGTTGCCAGCCAATTCAACTGATCTACTAAACGAGACGGTTTGTCAAAATCCGGGTCGGGGTGACGAAATAGATTCCATTCTAATCGCTCAAATTCGGCGAAGCGGTCTGTGTAGCCGTCTAACTGCTGCGTCTGTTCTCTGACTGCCTCATCCCAGGCGTCGGCGGCCAACGTGTTGGCCCAACTATTCGCCGGTGCAATCAAGTCGGCGATGATAAACGCGCCGCCAGGCGCCAGAATAGCGTGCATGTCCCGGAACAACTGCTGCTTTTCTGGCCCATCCAGATGATGCACGGTCAGCGAAGTAACGATGGCCTGTGGGCTGAAATCGGGCTTGCGCCAGGCATGTTCACGCAGGTCAAAATAATGGGAGTGAAAACGGCCGTCAAAACGCGCCAGTTTGCTCACGGCCGTTTGCCGCATCTGGGGTGAAATGTCATAACCATGCACGACGGCCGTGTCAAACCGCGCCAGAATCGCCTCGGCCAACAACCCTTCGCCATGTGATAATTCCATAACCACAAATGGCCTATCCAGCGGTGGAATCAGGCGGCAGATGGTCTCCATTTGTTGAGTACGATCCGGTACAAAGTAACGGCCGTAATCAATAAATGCCGTCGAAGCCTCTTCACTCCAGGTTGGTTTTTCATCCATCGTTCAATGACCCAATGACTCAATTACACACGCCCCGCTTCCTGCGCCATCACTATCTCTCTGGCATTAATCTGCCGCATAAGAATACCAAAAACAGCCAGCGAAGCGACCAGACAAATGAAAATGATCACCATCGTTGCCAGTGGTCCCACCGCTTCAAATTGTTGGCCGATGAACCAGGGAATGCTCATGCCGCCCAGACTGGCGCCCACAAAAAAATAGCTGGTGGTCTTGCCGCTGACGTGCAAATGGCGCTCGGCCAGAGAGAGCGTGGTGGGGAAAACGGAAGCCATAGACAGCCCAAGACCAATGGTGCCCAGCCACACGGCCGTTGCCGATTCCCGCCACACCAAGATCACCCCCACACTCGCCAGACAACCGATCAAATCTGCAAAAATAATCGTGCGATTACGAAAACGAGTCGCCAGGGGAATGGAAAGCAGCCGCCCGGCCGTCAGCGACCCCCAAAATACCGAAGTTAAAATAGCGGCCGAGGCTTCGCTGCTTAACCCTAAAGCGGTCGTGTAGGTAAAAATCCAGCCGCCATATGCCACTTCTGACCCGGCGTACAAAAAAAAGAAAATGGCGATCAGGGAAACTAACAGCCAGTTTGTCTGCTCACGATGATCAGTTGCTTCTACCGCCGGTGCGGTGGGGCTGGGTTGCCGGATGATGAACAATGCTGGCAAGAAAATCAGGAATCCCAACGCCCAAAATGCCCACTGAACTTCCCCGCTGACGCGGATAGCCCAGGCCACGATAATGGGCGATACAAACGCACCGATGCCAAAAAAGAAATGCAGCCCATTCATAAAGGGGGCCACTTTGTGTTGGTGCAGCCACACAATCAAGGTGTTGCCACCCACATCTACCCCCGGCTCAAAAAGGCCTAACAAAAACATAATAGCCACGAGCAGCCATAGTACAGGGATGAACGGCACGGATGCCATCATCAACCCCATCATCACCAGCGCCAGCGCCATGAGGCGATGGCCGGTCACGCGGTCATACAGTCGCCCCGCCAGTAATGCCCCCACCAGAAAACCAAACCCTCGTGCCGTAAAGAGAATGCTGATCGCTTTTAGCGAGACGCTGGTTTGTTCTGCCAGCCCAGGCAGCGTTGGCCCCAAAGCGGATACCGCCAGCCCCAAAGCAATAAAGGCCACATAATAGCCGCCCGTAATCTTCAATTTCTTATTCATTTTTTGCCTGTATCAGGTGAACGTCCCGTTGGGGGAAGGGTATGGTAATGCCCACCTCATCGAAACGTTCCTTTATGCGTTCGCGCAAATCGAACTGGATGTTCCAATAATCGTCGAGTTTGACAAACGGCCGTACCCCCACATTAATCCCGTCCGCACCAAAATCCAAAATCACCACCGTCGCCGGTGGGTCGGGCAATACCCGTTCATCGGCCGCCAAAATATCCAACAAAGTCTGCTTCACCTGCCGCAAATCATCCTTGTAGCTCACTTGCACGTTCACATCTGCCCGCAATGTACCCAGACGGGAATAGTTGATGATGTTGCTGTCCTGAATTTTTCCATTGGGGGCGGTCACCAGCTTGTTATCAAAGGTCATAATGACGGTGTGAAAAATCTGGATTTCTTTGATGACGCCCATCACGCCGGCCGTTTGCACAATGTCACCCACTTTGTATGGCTGAAACAGCAAAAACAATACCGTTGCCGCCAGGTTTGACAGTGACTCTTGCAAAGCGATGCCCAAAATGACGACCACCACGCCTAGCGCCAGGACGAGGGAGGTGATGGGCACGCCCAGTAAGGCCAGCGCCAGGACAACAGCCAACAAGAGAATGCCGTAATAGGTCACGGCCGTGAACAACGCCACCAGCGATTCGGTCAGCCCGGCCTGGTGCATGGCCTTCCTCACCAGTTCCCGCACAATGCGGGCCAGCCGCCGCCCGAATAACAATACAACAACAGCCGCTGCCAGTCGCAGTGCCCAGGTGATCAAGGGAATCTCAGATGTTATTTCCATTGTGTCCACCTCGTTTGGTATACAAAAAAACCCTCCGGGCTGGAAAACCCGAAGGGTCATGGCGGAGAGGGTGGGATTCGAACCCACGGTGACCGCTAAGCCACAGCGCATTTCGAGTGCGCCCCGATCGACCACTCCGGCACCTCTCCAAGTGTGAGGGGGTGAGCAGGTGGGGGGATGATGAGGTGATTGCCTGCCACCTGCTACTTGCTTCTTAACTGTTGAAAGAACTGCTGTAAAAGGGCTGCTGCTTCTGCTTCTAAGACGCCAGACGTGACCTCGACCCGATGGTTAAAAAGCGGTTCATCGAGGATGTTGATAATGCTGCCGTGTGCGCCAAAGCGGGTGTCCTTCGCCCCATATACCAGCCGGGGCAACCGCGCCTGAATCATAGCTCCGGCACACATCGGGCACGGTTCCAGAGTGCAATACAGCGTAACGTCAATGAGCCGCCAATTACTCACAGTCTGGGCTGCCTGTCGCAGTGCAATCATTTCCGCGTGTGCGCTTGGGTCTTGTGATTGCTCTTTCAGGTTATACCCCTGGCCGACAATAACGCCATCTTTAACCGCTACCGCCCCTACCGGGACTTCGGCCAGCCCTACTGCCTGGGCTGCCAGACTCAGGGCAATCCGCATCCATTGTTCATCCTCTGGGGAATTGGTAATGTTCTCCTCAGTCACAGCGCCGGGATTATAACAGATTTCAAACGAGCAACCATGTCAGGATAGCCACCTGACCAGGCAGAGGTATACTTTTGTGCATGACACACAAACAGACCTTAACTCACATTGAAGCCAGTATGCGTGCTGTGGGCCGCCAGGAGCGGACAACATTTACGCAAACGTACTTTGAGATATTCATTTCATCCGGTCAGGAAGATCACCTCAGTTTTGCCGTACCGTTGTCCGCCATACCTGCCGCCTGGTCGCAGGCCATAGCCGACATGCAGGCGGTCTTTGACCAGCATCACAAACGGCCGCGTCTCGAATATATGGCCGATCTGCACCCCGAACTGGCGCCTGCTTTGGAACAGGCTGGTCTGATCTGCGAAAGTCGCGCCCCGGTTATGATTTTAGACATGGCGCAATTAGCGCCACCGCTGGCATTGCCAGAAGCGCCGGCCCAGGCACAATATCAGCCGCTAACCGCCGAAAACGAGGATTTATTGAAGAGCTATTTAATGCACCAGAGCATTGCCTATGGTGGCAGTGGTGGCGAGGAGTCGCTTGATCGGCTACCGAATTTGCAGCATGGTCTGGTGAATGGGGCGGTGATGGGGGCTGTGTTGTGGCAAGCCGGTGAAATGGTATCCGGTGCGGTTATCCAGATGGGGGAAGGTATTGGCGAGTTGGCCGGGGTGTGGACTGCGCCAGGCCACCGTCAGCGTGGTCTGGCCTATGTTTTGTGCCAGCAGCTTTTAGTGGATTACCAGGAAGATGCTTACCAGTTTTGTTGGCTCTCTGCCGCCGAGGGCGCACAGCGATTGTATGAAAAACTTGGCTTTGTTTCTGTGGGCACGCAACTGAACTACGGTAGACCCTCGCCTTAACCAAGAAGCTCTTTACGAGTGTCGGTCTTCCATTCAGCCAGTATTTGCCCGGCAACGGTATCCAGTTCCAGGGTGTTTCCCTGAGCGAGGGCGGTTTGCACGGCCGTGTCCGCCGGGTTTAGCCCCAATGTGCGCAGGCAGTCGTGGGCGGTGCGTTGGTGTTCGGGGGTGGCCGAGGGGTGGTTCAGGCTCAGGCCAATCAGCGCCAGACCACGCGCATGGTCACCCTGGCGGGCCAGCAGCAGGCCGGACGTTTGCACGCCCGTCAGCACATGCGGCGTGGCCCCAATTTGGCGGGCAACGGTGATCGCTTCGTGCAAATAACGCCGGGCAGTTTCAAAATCATCGAGCCGCAGCAACACATCGGCCAGATTGTTGAGCAGCAAGGAGATAAATTGCTGCTGCCCTGTTTCCCGCGCCAGTTGCAGCGCCTGTTGGCCGTAATCCACTGTCGTCTGCCAATCCCCGCGTTCATAGGCGACCACACCCAGGTTGTTCAACGCCGACGCTTCCCGCTCCCGGTTGCCCACCTGCCGCGATTTGGTCAAAATCTGGGAGTACAGTTCGTTGGCGCGCTCCCAATCGCCGGTGACAACGGCCACCGCCCCCAGCCGGTTCAGGGCAAATAGCTCCTGTGTGGGCAGATTGGCGCGGCGGCTGAGTTCCAGACATTCGTGCAGTAAAGCTACGGCCGTGTCATTATGCACCGCTCGCCACTGCACATCCCCCAACCCATAAAGTACCTGCGCCAGCGTTTCCGCGTCCGCACCAGCGCGGGCCAGCGGCAGACTCTCTTCCAGGTAGGTTTGGGCTTGCGGGTAATTGCCTTGCAACACGGCCGTCTGGCTGAGCCAGTAGAGCGCATCGGCGGTGTGTGGTCCATCTTGCCGCGCCCGCGCCATCTTCAATGCCGATTCCAACGACGCCCGCGCCGCAGCATAATCGCCCAGGAAAAAGCGCGCCTCGCCCAAACGCAGGAACAGCACCAGCCGGGTGGCGCTTTCGGTGGGCAGCAGGGTCAGGGCCCGTTCAAACAGGGCACGGCCGTTGGCATAGGCGCTTAACTTCAATGCCTGCTCCCCGGCTTGCTGTAGATAGCTGCCCGCCTGTTCATAATCGCCCGCCTTTTCAAAATAATCGGCAATCAGACCATAATACTCGCCTGTGCGTGCACCGCTGGCTTCCACCAACCAGAGAGCGGCAGCGCGGTTATATCGCTCTTGCTGGCGGCGCAGCAACGTGCTTAAAATCACATCTTGCAGCATCGTCTTGCCAAAAATGTACTCCGTCGTCCCGGCAAAGGCGGTGGTTTCCCGTTCGTAGATGAAATCCTGGGCTACCAGCCGGTCTAGAATGGTGGGCAGGTTGTCTACATGAAATTCGTCGGCCTGGTCAAGGGCCATGAGCGCCGAATCGTAAAAAATGCGGCCCACAACGGCGGCCCGCTGCAAGGTGAGTTTTTCCGGGTAGAGCAGGCTGTCCAGCCGCGCTTGCAGCAGCCCGACGAGGGTGGCAGGCACGTCCAGGTGCCCCAGCCTCTCTTCTTCTACCGTCCAGACATCGTCGTTTTGTTTGATGATGACGCGGTCATCAATGAGCATTTTGACCAACTCTTCCATGTAGAGTGGGTTGCCTTCGGCGCGTTCCACCAGCAGGTCGCGCAAGGCTCTGGGCACATCGGCCACTTTTTGCAGCAGTTCGCGCACCAGATTGCGGCTTTCGCGCCGGTCTAACGGCCGTAGCTCCAGCCGCGTATGGAACGATTGCCCACTGCCCCACGCCGGACGCCGCTCATAGAGCGACGGCCGTGCCAGGCAAATCATCAGCAGTGGCAAATCATCATGCTGCGCCGCCAGGTCGGTGAGCAAATCCAGCGAGGCGTCATCGGCCAGATGCACATCCTCCACTTCCATCACCACCGGGTTGCGGGCGCACAACGCCTCGATCCAGCGGATAAACATCAGCCGTGCCCGTTCCGTCAACTGCTGCGGGTCGCCCAGAAGCCCCTTCACGTGTGGGCTGGCCGAAAAATCAAAACCGACCAGGTGGCCCAGCAGATGGGCCATCGGCTCATTTTCACCTGCATGTTGCCGGATGCCTTCTTCCAGCTTTTGCCGGGCAGTGGCCGGGCTGTCAGTGTCTTGAATTTCGTAGCGAAAGGAGACCAGATCACGCAGCAGGGCATAGGGGCGGTTGGTCATTTCTGGGGTGGCGCGGCCACGCATCACCCAGAAGATTTCCGGGCGCAGGTCTGACCAGTTGACAAATTCATACAGCAGCCGCGACTTACCCAACCCGGCCTCGCTGACGATGGTCACAATTTGCGTTTCCTCATCTTCAACCGCATCCATGAAGGCATTTTGCAGCGCCTTCACTTCACTTTCGCGGCCCACAAGTTGTGTTTCCACCCCTTCCACACCGCGTGTGCCCCGGCGGAAGGCGCGCGGTTTGGCGGAACGAACGCGGTAGACTTGCATGGTGTCCTGGCTGCGGCGCAGTTTGAGCGGCGTGTCCGGCTCCATCTCAAAGACGCCGCGCACCTGGCTGTAGGTGTTGTGGGTGATGAGGATGAGGCCATCGGCTTGCTGCATCAGGCGGTTCGTCAGGCTGATGGTGGCGCCGCTGGCGGTGTAGTCGCCGCTTTCTTCGTCGGGCGTCAGCAACGCCAGGCCGGTGTTCAGGCCAATGTTGAGCGGTAGTGGTTCGTCCTCGTCTTCGCCCAGGTAGGCCGTGCTTTGCTGGCGCATGGCGACTTGTAGGGCCAGGGCGGCGCGCACGGCGCGTTCGGCGTCGTCTTCGCGGGTCAGGTCGGCCCCCCAGATGACCATCATGGTGTCTTCGGAGCGGCTGAAGATGCGCCCGCCGTATTCGGCGATGATGTCGTCTACGGCCGTCCACCACTCCTTCAATGCCCGCCGCACCTGTTCACTGCCGCCCGTTTCGTCTACCAGTTCGGCAAATTCGGCAACACTGGCATAAAGGGCGGTAATGGTTTTGTTTTGTTCGCTGGCGGTGCGACTGCCGGTGCTGCTGCCGGTGGCGGGTGTGGCGCCGCGGGCGAGGGCCGAATCTTCGACCAACAGCCGCAGCCGGGTGGGGGCCACGGAAATAGTCGCACCGACGGCCATTGCTACCGCCCTGGCCAGTTCCAGCGCCGACTGGTAACGGTCTCCCGGTTTTTTGGCCAGGACGCGCTGGATGATGTGGTCAATGGCCGGGGGTAGTTCCGGATTGCGCTGAATGGCGCTGGGGATGGGTTCATTGACGTGCATCATCAGCACGCTGAAGTTGTTGTCGTGGGCAAAGGGCAGATCGCCGGTGAGCATCTGGAAGAGGATGACGCCCAGGGAGTAGATGTCGGCGCGGTGATCCAGGTTCATATTGCCCTGCGCCTGTTCGGGGGACATGTAGGCGGGTGTACCCATCAGTGCGCCGGTCATGGTGATGTGTTGGCCGCCGGAGACCATGCGGGCAATGCCGAAGTCGGTAACAAAGGCGTTGCCGTCGCGGTCAATCATAATGTTGGACGGTTTGATGTCGCGGTGGACGATGCCCTGGCGGTGGGCGTAATCGAGGGCGGAGCCGATTTGCTGCATGAGGTAGCTGACTTCGGTGAGGGGCAGTGCGCCCCGGCTCATTACATCGCGCAGGGTGCCGCTGTCCAGGTAGCGCATGACGATGTAGGGGGGATCGTGACGGCCGTCGAAATCATATACCGGCAGGATGTGGGGATGCTCTAACCGGGCAATGAGGCGGGCTTCTCGTTGGAAACGCTGCACCGCTTCGGGGTCATCCAGCCGCGCCCGCAAAATCACCTTGACGGCCACATCTCGCTCCACGCTCGGCTGGTGGGCGCGGTAGACCGTAGCCATGCCGCCGTAACCAACTTCTTCTAATAATTCATAGGGGCCAAGGGTGTGGGATTTCATCGAGTGATCGGGTGTTTGTGTGTTCAGGTGTTTGGGTCTACCAGGTTTCAGTATACTGTGCTTCCTGTCAGCTTACCTGTCCAAGTATACGTTATTTGTGGGGCTGGCTCAATCTGGTGGTAAAATTGTCAATCGTCAATTGTCAATTGACAATTATCAATTGAAAAGGAGTGTAAGTCATGTCATTAAAACATATTCCGGCCGGGGTGGTAACCGGCGAGCAGGTACAGGAGATTTTTGCGGTTGCCAAGGCGCAGCAGTTTGCACTGCCAGCGGCCAATGTGGTGGGCAGTAATAGTGTGAATGCGGTGTTGGAAACGGCCGTTGCCGTCAACGCCCCCGTCATCCTGCAATTTTCCAACGGGGGAGCCTCGTTTATGGCCGGTAAAAGCCTGAACAACGACGGGCAGCGGTCGGCGATTGCTGGGGCCGTTTCCGGGGCACACCATGTGCATCAGGTGGCGGCCATGTATGGAGCGCGGGTCATTTTGCATACCGACCATTGCGCCAAGAAGCTGCTGCCCTGGGTGGATGGCCTGTTGGATGCGGGCGAGGCGTTTTATAAGGTGCATGGTAAGCCGTTGTTTAGCAGCCATATGCTCGATTTGTCCGAGGAACCGATTCACGAAAACGTAGAAATTTGCCAGCGTTATCTGGAGCGGATGAGCAAGATGGGCATGACGTTGGAGATTGAACTGGGCGTCACCGGTGGCGAAGAAGATGGTGTGGACAATACCGGCGTGGACAGTTCCCGCCTGTATACGCAGCCGGAAGAGGTGGCTTACGCTTACGAGGAGTTGATGAAGGTCAGCCCCAATTTCACCATTGCCGCCGCTTTTGGCAATGTGCATGGCGTTTACAAACCGGGTAATGTGCAGTTGCGGCCGATCATTTTGCACAATTCGCAGGTGTATGTGCAGCAGAAGTTTGGTACGGCCGTGAAGCCGATTAACTTTGTCTTCCATGGTGGCTCTGGTAGCAGCCAGGAAGAAATCCGTGAGGCCATTTCCTACGGGGCGATCAAGATGAACATTGACACGGACTTGCAATGGGCGTTTTGGGATGGGGTGCGTGGCTACGAAGCGAAATACCACGACTATTTGCAAGGGCAGATTGGCAACCCGGACGGCCCCGATGCGCCGAACAAAAAGTATTACGACCCACGCCGCTGGCTGCGGGCGGCGGAAGAGGCGTTTGTGGCCCGTCTGAAACAGGCATTTGCTGATTTGAATGACGTGGATCGGGTCTGAGTTTATGGCCCGGTGAGACTGATTTATAAACCGGGTCAATGCCGAGCAGATCACCCATCATGGTCACGGTTTGGTCGGTGGCATTGGTGTTGACGACGATGGTGACCATTTCAGGGCCACAGTTGAAGTTAACGATGCCCCCGGCTGCTACGGCGTCGCTGAAGGCGTTGGCTGCGTCCAGAGTCTGGCAACTGGCGGCCGTACCGTCGCCTATGATTGCCTGAACTACGTCTGGGTTGTGGGCACTTGCCAGATGTAAGCCGGTGGTGAGCAAGGTCAATAGAATTGTGAGCCATAAAAGATGTTTCAGGTGCATCTTGTTCTCCTTGTTTGGGTATGGATAAATGTTTGTGCGTCAAACGCAGGCGGGATAATGCGGCACGGCCGTCCGAAATGCATCCTTCCGGTGTCAGAAATCAGGCCAGGATGTACAACTTTAATTTACAAATGTAAAGTATTATGGTATAATGCAGCCTGTAGTTGATGAGGAGATGAAGATGTCGCAAACGGCTATCAATGTTGGTCAACGTTTACGAACTTTGCGTGAACAGCAAGGGTTGTCGCTGCGGGCGCTGGCAGAGCAGTGCGGGTTGTCTGTGAATGCCATCAGCCTGATTGAGCGTGGCGAAACCTCACCAACGGTCTCGTCGCTACACCAGTTAGCGACGGCATTAGGGGTGCCTATCACCAGCTTTTTTGAAGATGAACAAGATCAGGCGATTGTGTTTACACGGCCGTCCACCCGTTTGCGTTCGGAAGCCAATGGGGTGGTACTGGAAAGTTTGGGCATCGGGCTGCGGCAGCAGCAATTAGAACCGTTTCTCATTACGATTGCGCCTGGCGCCGGTAATCTGGATCAGGCGGTGACCCATACGGGGGAGGAGTTTGTGTATTGTCTTTCTGGGCAGGTTGAGTATCACATTGGGGACCGGCTGTTTTTATTGGAGGCGGGTAATAGTTTATTGTTTCAAGCCAGCCTGCCACACTGTTTTTCCAATCCAGGTGAACAAGTGGCCGTGTTGGTTATGTTGTTTTATGCCGGGGCCAGCAACCATCTGGTGCGGACGCTACACATGGAAGCGCCCTATTTACAAACGGCGTAGTCTGAGGTTTGTCATCCGTAATCGGCGAACGGAAATTGGTTTGTCGAACAGGGGGTTTATGATGGGTAAAAAGAGTGTTTTTTACGGAGGTTTAATCATCTTTTTGTTCTGGCTGGCGGTGGGTTGTGCCGGGGGCGGCGAGGAAGCGGCGGCTACGGCCGTGCCTGCTGAAACCATCACCGCACCCGCTGAGGTGGTCACTGTACGTGATGCTGTTTTGGATTTTTTGCGTGAGGGGGCCAATGAATGTGTACCGCCGGCTGGTGTGGTCTGGCAGACAAGCACCGGTGGCGAACAAACACCCGCCGGCTATGCTTTGTATCGTTTTACCACCGGTGATCATTGCACCGTGACCGTTTCGTATCCATTGGAAAGTGAGAATGACCGTGTCTACCATGTGGCGTTGGGGCATGGAGCGACCGGCTTTTGCTGGCAGGCACTGGTGGATGGGCGCGGACATGTTATCAAAACAGGTATGGCAGCGAACAGCGATCCAGACATCGGCAATCCGGCGGCGATTTATTGTGAGGCCCAAGGACATCTGTTTGAGGTGGTGACACAGCCAACCGGCTTGCAGTGTGGTTACTGTGTCTTTGCCGATGGCAGCCGGTGTAATGGGTGGGCTTACCTGCACAACGAATGTCAGCCGGGAGATTACCCGGCGGATGATGGCCCGATGGGCGACGGTTCGTAAAGTCAGGTTGCCAGCATTAAGTAAAAAAGACGGCCGTAAAAAAGTTCTGAAATCGGCGATTCATGGCTGATTTGCCTGTTTCCACACCTGAAAATCCGCCTCAATATCTTCTCGCCAGGGAGACACGTCAATTTCACCGCTGGTGTATGTGCCTTCGTCCAGGCGCAGCTTGCCGAACTCATCGCGCACGCGAATCTCCTCGCTGCGTTCCACCACCGCCAGCGCCAGATGGGGCGGGATGAAGATGATACCCGTCGGTGTGCCCAAGACCACATCACCCGGCAGCACCGTCACCTCGCCAATGCGGATGGGGATGTTCAGACCGGCCAGGGTCACGTCAGCAATCGCCGTCGGGTCTACGCCGCGAATGTAAAAGTTCACATCTTGCAACTGCACCAACCCCTGATAATCACGGATGCCACCGTCAATGACGGCGCCGGCGCGGGTGCGGGCGCGCACGGCCGTGCCCAGATTATCGCCCACCACCGTGCCATCCTTCACCTTACCAAAGATGTCCACCACCATCACATCGTGCAATTGCAGGCTCTCAATAATCCACGAATTCTGGCCGCCGATGCCGCTGCGCCCCTCCGCCAGCCCCGCCTGTTGAATGGCCTCGTGATAATCGGGACGGTGGGGTAAAAATTGGGCCGTCACCGCCCGCCCTATCGTAATTTTGCCCGGATGCGTCTCGCGCCAGTTCCCGGCAAACTGGCGATGGTAGCCGTTGTTTTTCAAGACCACCCACGCCTCCTCCGTCGTCACCAGTTTCATGCGCTCCAAAATGTCATCGGGCACCCGCGGACGGCCGTCCGCAAACCGCTCAAACGGGTTCAACTTCGTCAGTTCGATCAGATCTTCACGTCCAGGTTGTATGTGCATAATTCCTCTTTTTAGCCACAGATTACACAGATTCCGCAGATTATTTTTATCTGTGAAATCTGTATAATCTATGGATCACCCCTCTTCATGCCGCCAGCCGAGCAGCCGTTCAGCCTTACGACAATCAAAAAAGCCCTGATGCCCGGTCAGGCTACCGCGCAGGGGAACATCGGGGTAGAACTGTTCTTTGAGAATGGGGGAGGGCACGGCCGTCAACGTCTCCGGGGCGACAATAAAAAATACCTCATGCCCGCTGAAGTCAGCCGTCACTCCCAACAAAAACGCCCGCGCCGCCGCCTGCCGCTCCGTGTAGCCCCACAACTCTTTCACCATCCGCTCCGGTGGGTCATGGCGGCGTTGGGCCACCGTTTCCCGGTCAGCCACCGCCCAATGAATCCGCAATGTGGCAATGGTCATCTGCTCATATCGCCGGGCAAACGAATCCGCCTGCTGCTCACACAACCACTTGGACAGGCTGTATGCATCCTCGTTGTACGTGGGATGCTCCTCATCCAATGGCAGATAATCAAAGCGGGGTTGGCGGCTGAAAGCCGCGCCTACGGCATTGATGCTGCTGGCCTGACAGACGCGCCAGATGCCCAACCGGGCGGCCGCACTCAGCACATTGTAGCTGCCCACCACATTGTTGTGATGCACCACATAATCGGGATCAAAACGTGGATGGGGAATGGCCGCCAGGTGAATGATTGCCTCACAACCGGCAACCGCCCGCTCCACCGCCGCATAATCGGTTACGTCGGCCTGAATGTATTGCAGGCGGTCGGAGGGGGCCGTTTGCTCCGGTAACACACGGTCAATGCTGACCACCTCGTGCCCCTGGGCCAGCGCCACCTGGATAACCGTTTGCCCGACACGGCCGTTGCCGCCCGTTACCGCAATCTTCATGTGGTCGCCCCTTCGTAAACCGCTTCCCGTAGTCCACGAATGTAACCGATGGCATAGAGACGGCCGTAGACCGAATACCCTGGCTGTTCGTTGCCATCGCCAGCCACCGTCGGCACATGGTCAGGGCGCAAGACGCCCTCAAAGCCAATGTCTCGGTATGCTTTCAGGCAGGCCAGCATATCCGTCTGCCCATCATCATGCCACGTCTCCGCAAACCGCTCCGGCGCGCCGCGCACATCGCGGAAATGGACAAAGAATATCTTGCCCTGCTGCCCAAAATGGCGAATCACGCCGGGCAAATCGGCCGTCATCAACGCAAAGTTACCCTGGCAGAGGGTGAGGCCATTCATGGGGCTGGGGGCCAAATCCAGCAGCCGTTGGAAATTTTCCACGCTACGCATGATGCGCCCCACGCCGCGAATTGGGGAGAGGGGTGGGTCATCCGGGTGCATTGCCAGTTTGACATTCGCTTTTTCGGCCACCGGCAAAACCCGCTGCAAAAAGTAGGCCAGGTTTTGCCACAACTCTTCTTCGCTGATGGGGCCATCATCGGTGAGTGGCGCATCTTGCACGAGGGCGGCGTCAAAACTGGTGACCAGGGAGCCACCGCGTGAGGGGGTGCTATCGCTGGTGCGCACCCAGTTAAAGTCGGTCATCCATTCGTAACACCAGACGGGAATGCCCAACCGGCCCATGTTTTCCAGCAGGGTGCAGACGGTGTCAATTTCGGCGTCACGGCCGTGTTGTCCCCGTTTGGTTTTGTTCAATGGCGGCCGCGATTCAATCACCGCCAGTTGAAAGCCCGCGTTTTCATACCGCTGTTTCAGCCGCAGCAGCGGCAGGTAATCCCAGGGCGCATCTGGCCCATTGCCCGGTTCGTCAAAAGGCAGGCCGCCGACGGCATAATCCACGCCCGCCTGTTTAGCCAGCTTCCAGAGCAAATGGGGGGTTGGTGGTAAAAATTCGGCAATTTGAATCATAAACCACTCCATTTCAACATGATCAACTGATTTGTACCTTACCACGCTCTTTTATTTGTCACAAACACCATGTTGTTCCTCTTTGGCGCTGGTGATATGCTCAAGTGAGAGGTATGCTAGTTGCTATGGTTGATCTTGTTGCACCACTGATTGTTTCGATGATTGCCTTCGGCATTGGTTGTTATATGGCCTATTGGCTATATAAAGATCGTCGAAGATGGGATGAATTCTGGGAAAGAGAAAATAGACAGCGTCCATTAGCCTCCAAAACTTGGGCTGGTTCAGATATATCAAAATTGTTTTCTTATTTGTTCGCTGCCCTTCTCTTGCTCGGAGGATTCATAGGCATGATCTCATCAAGCATGAACCTGTTATTCAGTCTGTGGGCAGGCAAATAATCGTCGTGGTTTGCGGTGATGGCATGTCACGATTGGGGTGGGGCAACGGCCGTAACGTAGGAGTTATTCAATGATTGTTGTGTCTTGGACGTTAATCGTCATGCTGATCGGGGTGATGATTCTCAGTGGAGCATTTTTTGTTATTCTGGCCTATAGGCCAAAACTCGGCCAAAAGATTGTGGAAAGCTCGAAAGTGCCATGGGTCTATTGGCCCGAAGGTTCAGAAGGGTTGATCATTTTGGTCATGTTTTTCCTCTTTATCTGTTCTTTTTGCACTCTTTGTTATCAACTATATGGTCTAATACTGAATGTTCGGCCATGATGCATGGCTCTGGCCTACCGAGATCATCAATACGGCCGTTTACCTCATCACCCATTCACCTTCTCATCCCTCTTTCCATGTCTGCCATTCCTCTGATCCTGGTCTTCATCTCCACCTTCATGCACGCCGGTTGGAATTTGCTGGCGCGGCGCAAACAGGGGCAGGACATCTTTCTGCCGGTGCTGGCGCTGGTCACACTGGTGGGCATTGGCCCGGCGCTGCTGGCGGAGGTGGCCTTTACGCCGATTTTGCCGGTAGTGGGGGTGTATTTGCTGTGGACGGGGCTTTTTCAATCGCTTTATTTTCTGGGGCTGCTGCGGGGCTACCAGAGTGGTCATTTTACGGTGGTCTATCCGGTGGCGCGGTCATTGCCGGTGCTGGTGTTGGCGCTGGTGGATGTGGCCCAGGGACGGCCGCCTTCGCTGTGGGGCTGGCTGGGCATGGTCTTAATTTCAGCAGGCTGTCTGTTAGCGCCGCTGGAATCGTGGCAGGATTTCTCCTGGCGGCGATACTGGCAGCCGGCGATGGGGTGGATTTTGCTCACGGCCGTGGGCATGATCGGCTACACACTCATAGACCGGGCGGCGGCGCAGGTGATGAATCCCGGCACGTCGGGCACGGCCGTAGGCGGTTTCGGGCTGGCGGTGCGTTATGCGCTCTTTCAAGCAGCCACTACCTTCTGCGCTTACTGGCTGCTGCTACGCTGGCAGCGCAACCAGTCTGAGCCGGTCACAAAGAGGGATTTGTGGATAGTGATAATTCCGGCAGCCATCTGCATGTTTGGCGCGTATAGCCTGGTATTGTGGGCATACCAATTGGCCCCGCAGGTCAGCTACATTGTCGCCTTGCGCCAGTTGAGCATTGTCATCGGGGTGGCAGCGGCGGCCGTTCTCTTCCACGAACCGGCCCCCCGCTGGCGCATTTCCATGTCCCTGGTCATTGTCTCTGGTGTCGTGTTGATTTCGGTGGGGGGATGAGGTTTAGCTATCAAGCGGCTGGTCACACCAGGAGAGGCAATGGAGGCCAGACGGCCGTGTCTCGGCCACCGTATAGGCGGTATAGGGAAATCCCTGACCGGCT